>NZ_JARAVO010000023.1:0-58764 GCF_033792805.1 Streptomyces sp. PA03-1a | reverse complement strand
GGGTACCTCCCAGTGCCGGCTGGGGGAGCGTCGCGGGGTGGGGGCACCCCCGGCCGAAGGTTGGCGGAGGGCATGTGACGACGCGGCCTAGTACCGCGTGACCGCGGTCCCGCCGCGGCCCGGTTCCGTGCCGATCGCGATGTGGGGGTCACGGCCGGGGTCGGCCCAGGCCAGGATGCGACGCATGGCGCCGGCCGGGACCGAGACGCAACCCGCCGTTGCGGCGCGGCCGTTCACGTGGAGGAAGATCCCGGCGCCGCGTTCGCGGACCGGGTGGCGGTAGTTGAAGCCGATGACGAGGGCGTGCGCGTACTGGCGGCCGAAGTCGGCGAGGTGCTCGGACTCCTCGGGGGCGCAGTCCTCGGGCAGCGGTTCGACCCAGCGGTTGTAGGAGTCCGAGGCGTTGTCCTGGCACCACCAGGAGTCCTCGGTGACCGGCAGGTACCGCGTCGTCGTGCCGGGGGGAGGCGCCTTGGTGCCGAACGCGAACGGGAGGTCGTACAGCCCGGTCGGGGTGGTCGAGGTGTCCTGCACCCGGGTCCCGCCCTCGACGAGGCCGCCGCCGCCGAAGCGGGCGGCCGCGGAGCCCGCGGCGACCCAGCGGCCGTCGCGGCGGTCCCACCAGGTCAGCGTCCCAGTGGTGGCCTCCGGGGAGGCGGCGACCGCCGTGATCAGCTGGGTGCCGCCGCCGGTGTCCGCCATGCGGTCCGGCAGCGCGGGCGGCGACCACGGGACCGCGGCCGCCGTGCCGGCCACGACGGCCGGCACGGCGAGGCGCGTCAGTGCCGCGCGCAGGCTCAAGCGGGGAGCTGCGCCTCGATGGCGGCGACGATCTCGTCGGCCTCGGGCTCGGTGCGGGGGCGGAACCGGCCGACGATCTGGCCGTCGCCGCCGACGAGGAACTTCTCGAAGTTCCACTGAACGTCGCCCGCCTGGCCCTCGGCGTCGGCGGTCTCGGTCAGCGCGGCGTACAGCGGGTGCCGCTGCTCACCGTTGACGTCGGCCTTCTCGTAGAGCGGGAAGCTCACGCCGTAGGTCGCGGAGCAGAAGGTCGCGATCTCCTCGGCCGTGCCCGGCTCCTGGCCCGCGAACTGGTTGCTGGGGAAGCCCAGCACGGTGAACCCACGGTCGGCATACCGCTTCTGCAGCCGCTCCAGGCCCTCGTACTGCGGGGTCAGACCGCACTTGGAGGCCACGTTGACGATCAGCAGGGCCTTGCCCCGGTGGTCCGCGAGGGAGGCGGGCTCACCGGTGAGGGTGCGCAGCGGGATGTCGTAGATGCTCACGTTCGGATCTCCTCGTTTGGGGCACGGACGGACCACAGGTCGTCCTTTCAACCCCGGTCACGGTGCCGATCTTCCCATGGGAGGGGGTCCGCGGCACGACCGCGGCGTGACGTCAGTGTTCGGTGACCCGCCCGGAGTCGACCCGGATGCGACGGGTGGTGTGGACGGCCTCCAGCATGCGGCGGTCGTGGGTGACCAGCAGCAGGGTGCCGTCGTAGGAGGCGAGGGCGGACTCGAGCTGCTCGATGGCGGGCAGGTCGAGGTGGTTGGTGGGCTCGTCGAGGACGAGGAGGTTGACGCCGCGGCCCTGCAGGAGGGCGAGGGCGGCCCGGGTGCGCTCGCCCGGGGAGAGGGTGGCGGCGGGGCGCAGCACGTGGGCGGCCTTGAGGCCGAACTTGGCCAGCAGGGTGCGGACGTCGGCGGGGGCCGTGTCGGGGACCTCCGCGCAGAAGGCGTCGAGCAGCGACTCGCCGCCGAGGAAGAGCCTGCGTGCCTGGTCGACCTCGCCGACGACGACTCCGGGCCCGAGGTGGGCGGCGCCGGCGTCCAGCGGGACGCGGCCGAGGAGGGCGGCCAGGAGGGTGGACTTGCCGGAGCCGTTGGCGCCGGTGATGGCGACCCGGTCGGCCCAGTCGACCTGCAGGTCGACGGGCCCCAGGGTGAACCCGGAGCCGCGGTGGACCTCGGCGCCGCGCAGCGTGGCGACGACCGCGCCCGCGCGGGGCGCGGCGGCGATCTCCATGCGCAGCTCCCACTCCTTGCGGGGCTCGTCGACGACGTCGAGGCGTTCGATCATGCGCTGGGTCTGCCGGGCCTTGGCGGCCTGCTTCTCGGTGGACTCGGAGCGCAGCTTGCGGCCGATCTTGTCGTTGTCGCTCGCCTTGCGGCGGGCGTTGCGGACGCCGTGCTCCATCCAGTTGCGCTGCATCCGGGCGCGGGACTCCAGGGCGGCCTTGGTGTCGGCGTACTCCTCGAACTCCTCGCGGGCGTGACGGCGGGCGGTCTCCCGCTCCTCCAGGTAGGCGGCGTAGCCGCCGCCGTAGGTGTTGACCTGCTGCTGGGCGAGGTCGAGTTCGACGACCCTGGTCACGGTGCGGGTGAGGAACTCGCGGTCGTGGCTGACGAGGACGGTGCCCGCCTTCAGGCCCCTGACGAAGGCCTCCAGCCGCTCCAGGCCGTCGAGGTCGAGGTCGTTGGTGGGCTCGTCGAGCAGGAAGACGTCGTATCGGCTCAGCAGCAGGGACGCCAGGCCGGCGCGGGCGGCCTGGCCGCCGGACAGGGCGGTCATCGGGAGGTCGAGGCCGACGGTCAGCCCGAGCGAGTCGGTGACCTCCTCGGCGCGCTCCTCGAGGTCCGCGCCGCCGAGGGCGAGCCAGCGCTCCAGGCCGTCGTTGTAGGCGTCGTCCGCGCCGGGCGCCCCGTCGACCAGGGCCTGCGTGGCGGCGTCGAGCTCGGCCTGGGCGGCGGCGACCCCGGTGCGCCGGGCCAGGAAGGCCCGTACGGTCTCGTCCGGGCGGCGTTCGGGCTCCTGCGGGAGGTGGCCGACGGTCGCGGTGGGCGGGCTCAGCCGCAGCTGCCCCTGCTCGGGCGCGCTGAGGCCCGCGAGCAGGCGCAGCAGCGTCGACTTCCCGGCACCGTTGGCACCGACCAGGCCGATGACGTCGCCGGGGGCGACGACGAGGTCGAGGCCGGAGAAGAGGACGCGGTCCCCGTGGCCGGCGGCGAGATCCTTGACGACAAGAGTGGCACTCATCAGGCTGCCGATGCTATCGCCCCGCCGGCCCGCGCCCTGCGGCCCGTGCGTGGCGCCCGGGACGGCCGCCGGCCGTCCCCGATCCCAGGGAGGGAACCTTCCGTGCCGAGCAAGATGGCCCTCGTCCGCCGTCCGGGTCCGCGCCTCGCCGAGGGGCTGGTGACGCACGTCGAGCGCTCCCCCGTCGACGCCGGACTCGCCGCGCGCCAGTGGGAGGGGTACGTGGCGGCGCTGCGCGCCCACGGCTGGGAGACGGTGGAGGTGCCGGCCGCCGACGACTGCCCGGACGCGGTCTTCGTGGAGGACCCGGTGGTCGTCTTCCGCGACGTCGCGCTGCTCGCCCGGTCCGGTGCCGTGTCCCGGCGCCCGGAGACGGCCGGGGTCGGGGAGGCGGTGGCGGCGCTGGGGCTTTCGGTCGACCGGGTCCGCGAGCCGGGCACGCTGGACGGCGGGGACGTGCTGAAGACGGGGGACACCGTGTACGTGGGCCGCGGCGGGCGGACCAACGCCGAGGGCGTCCGGCAGCTGCGGTCCGCGTTCGAGCCGCTGGGGGCGCGGGTGGTCGCCGTTCCCGTCACCAAGGTGCTGCATCTGAAGTCGGCGGTGACGGCGCTGCCCGACGGCACGGTCATCGGGTATCCGCCGCTGGTTGACGACCCGTCGGTCTTCCCCCGCTTCCTGCCGGTGCCGGAGGAGGCGGGGGCCCACGTGGTGCTGCTCGGCGGCGGGCGGCTGCTGATGGCGGCGAGCGCGCCGAGGAGCGCGGAGCTGCTGGGTGATAGGGGATATGAGCCCGTATCAGTGGATATCAGTGAGTTCGAGAAGCTCGAGGGATGCGTGACCTGCCTGTCCGTTCGCCTGCGGAACTTGTACGCCTGACGGCGGGTTGCCTTTTCAGTGTCACCTAACCTACGGTTTCGTAACTTACGATTCCGTAAGCACTCTCAGCGAACAGCCAGGAGCCCCGCGTGACCATTGCCCCGTCCCAGAGTGCCGGTTCGGAAGCATGGAGTGACACCAGGCTGCTGTACGCCTTGGAAGAGGTCGTCGAGACCGAGATCAACCGTCATCTGAAGGCGGCCAAGGAGTGGATGCCCCACGAGTACGTCCCGTGGAGCCAGGGCCGCGACTACGACGGTGTGATGGGCGGCGAGGCCTGGGCGCCCGAGCAGTCCAAGGTCACCGAGATCGGCCGGATATCGCTGGTGGTCAACCTCCTCACGGAGGACAACCTCCCCAGCTACCACCACGAGATCGCCACCCTCTTCGGCCGGGACGGCGCCTGGGGCACCTGGGTCCACCGCTGGACCGCGGAGGAGGGCCGGCACGCCATAGTGATGCGGGACTACCTGCTCACCACCCGTGCCGTGGACCCGGTGGAGCTGGAGCGGCTGCGCATGCAGCACATGTCGGAGGGCTTCGAGTCCGACAACGCGCACAGCATGCTGCACTCGGTGGCGTACGTGGCGTTCCAGGAACTGGCCACCCGCATCTCGCACCGCAACACGGGCCGCGAGTCGGGCGACCCGCTGTGCGAGCGCATGCTGGCGCGCATCGCGACCGACGAGAACCTGCACATGGTCTTCTACCGCAACCTGCTGGCGGCGGCGCTGCAACTGGCGCCGGACCAGGCGATGCAGGCGATCCGTGACGTGGTCGTCGGCTTCCGGATGCCGGGGCACGGGATGCCCGGCTTCGAACGCTCCGCGGCGCGGATCGCCATCGGCGGCATCTACAACCTCCGCATCCACCACGACGACGTGCTCCAGCCCGTACTGCGGCACCTGAAGGTGCTGGAGACCTCAGGGCTCGGCGCCGAGGGCCTGAAGGCACAGGAGGAACTGGGCTTCTTCATGGGCGAGCTGGACAGCCAGGCACGCAAGTTCGAGGAGCGCCGGGACGCCCTGATGGCCCGGCGGGCCGCGCGCGCCTGACGAAGCGGTGCGCGGTGGGGCGCCTCCCCGGAGGGGCCCCACCGCGGCGGGCCGGTCAGCGCGCCAGCGCGGCGACCTCGCCCACCATCCAGATCAGGCGTTCGCCGTTGTGCTCGAACGCGTGCCGGCTCACCATGCCCATCCGCAGGTAGAAGCCCTCGGCCCGCGGCTCCGCGCCGACCCCGAGCAGGCGTGCGTCCAGCGCGACCGCCCGCCGCACCAGATGGCCCCACAGCAGGCCCCCGACCCCGGTGCCGATGGACGTCCGGTCGACGAACAGCAGACCGATCCCCAGGTAGTCCTCGTGCTCGTTGAGCGTGTAGAAGCCGACGGGCACACCGTCCTTCTCGGCGACGGTGGCGTACCGGGAGGCGATGTCCGCCGCCGTGAGCTTCGGCGTCACGTCGGGGACGTCCTCCACGCGACCGCCCACCCAGTGCGACTTCGACCTCAGGACCAACGCGTCCAGGAACGGCAGCTCCTGCGGGCGGGCCGGACGGATCACGACACCTTCCATGCCACGAGCGTGGCAGCGCGCAGGCCACAGCGTCATCGGTTTTCCGCCCCCGGCAGGCCGGGCCGCCCCGGGCCGGCTCCGCGACCCACCGGGGAAGGGCGTGGGCTCCGATGACATCCTTGAGCGGTGTTCCCCTCCGGTCGCGCGGGCGCGGTGTTCTTCGACGTCGACGGCACCCTCGTGCCCGGCACGAGCTCGTCGGCCTTCCTGGCCGGCTTCCTCGGCCATCGGGACGAGTTGAGCGAGGCCGAGGACGCCTACGCCAGGGGCGCCATGAACAACCGGCAGGTCTCCGAGCTGGACGCCGCCGGCTGGGCGGGCGTGCCCGAGGGACGGGTCGCCGGGTGGCTCGACGGGCTCCCCCTGGTCACGGGCATCACGGAGACGGTGGCCTGGTGCCGGCGGAACGGACTGGCGCCCGTGCTGGCGACCCTCGCCTGGTCGCCGGTCGGCGGCCACCTGAGCGAGCGCTTCGGCTTCGACGCGTTCAGCGGCCCCCGGTTGGAGACCTCCGGCGGCCGGTTCACGGGCCGGGTCGCCCGGCACTTCGACGAGTACGGCAAGAGGGACTTCGCCCTCGCCCACGCGCGAGGGCTGGCCCTGGCCCCCGGCGCCTGCGGGGCCGTCGGCGACAGCCGCTCCGACCTGCCGCTGTTCGCGTCCGTCGGGCTGAGCGTGGCGTTCAACGCCTCGGCGGACGCCCGGGCCGCGGCGACCGTCGCGGTGGACGGCGAGGACCTGCGGGACGTGCTTCCCGCCCTGAGCCGCCTGGTCGCGGCGGTTCGCTGACGACGGGAGTCAGCCGTGGGCGGGGCCCAGGGCCCAGGCCGCGGCGGAGAACGTCGCCATCGACAGCAGCGTGGCCGCCGCAGCGGGGCCCAGGCGGAAAATCATGCAAGCACGCTTGATTGTTTCCTGCCGCGGTGCCAGCCTGTGACGCGCACGGCTTCGCTGACGCTGCGTCATTCAGGGGGACCTTTGTCCGACCCCACACCCGTACTGGACGATCTGCGGGACGAGAGCGAGGGCCTGGACGCCCTGGTCGCCCCGCTCGCGGAGGGCGCCTGGGCGGCACCGACGCCCGCTCCGGGGTGGACGATCGCGCACCAGATCGCCCATCTGGCCTGGACCGACCGGCAGTCCGTGCTGGCGGTCACCGACCCGGAGGGCTTCGGCTCCGTGGTGGAGAAGGCCGCCGCCGCGGTCGACACCTTCGTCGACGCCGGAGCCGAGGAGGGCGCGGCGCTGCCGCCCGCCGAGTTACTGGCGCGCTGGCGCTCGGGGCGGGCGGAGCTGCAGGCCGCGCTGCGGGCGCAGCCGCCCGGGACGCGCTTCCCGTGGTTCGGGCCGCCGATGAGCGCCGCGTCCATGGCCTCGGCCCGGCTCATGGAGAGCTGGGCGCACGGCGAGGACGTCGCGGACGCCCTCGGTGTCCGCCGTCCGCCGACCGCGCGGCTGCGGCACGTGGCGCGGATCGCCGTACGGGCCCGCGACTACGCGTACTTCGTCAACGGGCTGACCCCGCCCGCCGAGGAGTTCCGGGTCGAGCTGTCGGCCCCCGACGGCACGCTGTGGGCGTACGGCCCGAAGGACGCGGCGCAGCGCGTCACGGGCCCGGCGCTCGACCTGTGCCTGCTGGCGACCCGCCGCCGGCACCGCGCCGACCTGGCCGTACGTGCCGAGGGCGAGGACGCCGACCGCTGGCTGGACATCGCCCAGGCCTTCGCGGGACCGCCCGGGCGGGGCCGCGAGCCGCGTGAGGGAGGAACGGCGTGAACGCCGAGAACCGTACGACCATGCTCGAACGCCTCGCCGAACTGGAGGCCGAGCACGAGAAGGCGCTCGCGGGCGGCGGCCCCAAGTACGTGGACCGGCACCGGTCGCGGGGGAAGCTGACCGCCAGGGAGCGGGTGGAGCTGCTGCTGGACCAGGACTGCCCGTTCCTGGAGCTGTCGCCGCTCGCGGCCTGGGGCAGCGACTACCCGGTCGGCGCGTCGCTGGTGACCGGGATCGGCGTGATCGAGGGCACCGAGTGCGTGATCACCGCCAACGACCCCACGGTGCGCGGCGGGGCGAGCAACCCGTGGACCCTGAAGAAGGCCCTGCGGGCCAACGAGATCGCGCTCTCCAACCGGCTGCCGCTGGTCAACCTCGTGGAGTCGGGCGGCGCCGACCTGCCCAGCCAGAAGGAGATCTTCATCCCGGGCGGCGCGCTCTTCCGGGACCTGACCCGGCTGTCGGCGGCCGGCATCCCCACCGTCGCCGTCGTGTTCGGCAACTCCACGGCCGGCGGCGCGTACGTCCCCGGGATGTCCGACCACGTGATCATGGTCAAGGAGCGCTCCAAGGTGTTCCTCGGCGGCCCGCCGCTGGTGAAGATGGCCACCGGCGAGGAGAGCGACGACGAGTCGCTGGGCGGGGCGGACATGCACGCCCGTACCTCCGGCCTCGCGGACTACTTCGCGCTGGACGAGCCCGACGCCCTGCGCACCGCCCGCAGGGTGGTGGCCCGGCTCAACTGGCGCAAGCAGGGCCCCGCCCCGGCCGCCGCCTACGACCCGCCGCTGTACGACGAGGACGGGCTGCTGGACATCGTCCCCGCCGACCTGAAGACCCCCTTCGACCCTCGCGAGGTCATCGCGCGGGTCGTGGACGGCTCGGAGTTCGACGAGTTCAAGCCGCTGTACGGGCCGAGCCTGGTGACCGGCTGGGCGCGGGTGCACGGCTATCCCGTCGGGATCCTCGCCAACGCGCAGGGCGTGCTCTTCAGCGCCGAGTCGCAGAAGGCCGCGCAGTTCATCCAGCTCGCCAACCAGCGCGACATCCCGCTGCTGTTCCTGCACAACACCACCGGCTACATGGTGGGCCGCGAGTACGAGCAGGGCGGCATCATCAAACACGGCGCCATGATGATCAACGCGGTGTCCAACTCGAAGGTCCCGCACATCTCCGTCCTGATGGGCGCGAGTTACGGCGCCGGGCACTACGGCATGTGCGGCCGGGCGTACGACCCGCGCTTCCTGTTCGCCTGGCCCAGCGCCAAGTCGGCCGTGATGGGGCCGGCGCAGCTCGCGGGAGTGCTGTCCATCGTGGCGCGGCAGTCCGCGGCCGCCCGGGGCCTGCCCTTCGACGAGGAGGCCGACGCCGGGCTGCGGGCGATGGTGGAGCAGCAGATCGAGTCCGAGTCCCTGCCGATGTTCCTGTCGGGGCGGCTGTACGACGACGGGGTGATCGACCCGCGCGACACCCGCACGGTGCTCGGCGTGTGCCTGTCGGCGGTCCACAGCGCACCGGTCGAGGGCGCCCGTGGCGGCTTCGGCGTCTTCCGGATGTGAGGAGCACCTGACCGTGATCGCATCAGTGCTGGTGGCCAACCGCGGCGAGATCGCCCGCCGTGTCTTCCGTACCTGCCGCGACCTGGGCATCGCCACGGTCGCCGTCCACTCGGACGCGGACGCGACCGCCCTGCACGTACGGGAGGCGGACGCCGCCGTGCGGCTGCCGGGCGACGCGCCCGCCGACACCTATCTGCGCGGCGACCTCATCGTGAAGGCCGCCCTCGCCGCAGGCGCGGACGCCGTCCACCCGGGCTACGGGTTCCTGTCGGAGAACGCCGAGTTCGCCCGGTCCGTCATCGCGGCGGGCCTGACCTGGATCGGGCCGACGCCGAAGGCCATCGAGGCGATGGGTTCCAAGACCCGGGCCAAGCACCTGATGACCGAGGCCGGCGTCCCGGTGCTGGAGGCCGGTCCAGGCGACCTGCCCGTGCTGGTCAAGGCGGCGGCGGGCGGCGGCGGACGCGGCATGCGCGTCGTCCGCGAGGCGGCCGACCTGGAGCGGGAGCTGGCCGCCGCCCGTGCGGAGGCGCTGTCCGCCTTCGGGGACGGCGAGGTGTTCCTGGAGCCGTACGTCGAGGACGGCCGGCACATCGAGGTGCAGGTGCTGGCGGACACGCACGGCACCGTGTGGACGCTGGGCGAGCGCGACTGCTCGGTGCAGCGCCGCCACCAGAAGGTGGTCGAGGAGACCCCGGCGCCCGGTATCCCGGACGCGCTGCGCCGGACGCTGCACGAGGCGGCGGAAGCGGCGGCGCGGGCCATCGGCTACGTCGGCGCGGGGACGGTGGAGTTCCTGGTGTCGGCGGACGGCCGGCCGTACTTCCTGGAGATGAACACCCGTCTCCAGGTGGAGCACCCGGTGACCGAGTGCGTCTTCGGCGTGGACCTCGTCGCGCTCCAGCTGGACGTCGCCGAGGGCGGGCGGCTCCCGGCCGCTCCCCCGGCGCCCTCCGGGCACGCGGTCGAGGCCCGGCTGTACGCGGAGGACCCGGCCCGCGACTGGCAGCCGCAGACCGGCGTCCTGCACCGCTTCCTGGTGCCGGAGGCGCCGGGCCTGCGGGTGGACGCGGGCTTCGGCGACGGCGACCGGATCGGCGTGCACTACGACGCGATGCTCGCCAAGGTCGTCGCCCACGCCCCCACCCGCCCGCAGGCGCTGCGGCTGCTCGCGCACGCCCTGGAGCGGGCCCGCGTGCACGGCCTGGTGACCAACCGCGACCTGCTCGTACGGGTGCTGCGCGACCCGGACTTCGCCGCGGGGCGGCTGTCGACGGCCTTCCTCGACCGGCTCGGCCCGGCGCCGGAGCAGGACGGGGCCGCGCTACGGCTGTCGGCCCTGGCCGCCGCGCTCGCCGACGCCTCGGGACGCCACCCGCTGGGCGGCTGGCGCAACGTGCGGTCGGCGCCGCAGTCCAAGACCTACCGCGGCGAGCCGGGTGGCGCGGAGTACGAGGTCCGCTACCGGCTCGGCCGTGACGGCCTCGCCGCCGAGGGCCACCCGGACGTACGCCTGCTGGAGCACGGGCCGGGACACGTGGTGCTGGAGGTCGCCGGGGTGCGCCGGGCCTTCGAGGTGGCGGTCTACGGGGACGAGGTGTGCGTCGACGGCCCGTCGGGCGCCCACCGCTTCACCGCGCTCCCCCGCTTCCCCGACCCGCAGGCCCAGCTCGCGCCCGGCTCGCTGCTGGCCCCGATGCCGGGGACGGTCGTCCGCGTCGCGGACGTCGCCGTCGGCGACAAGGTGGCCGCGGGGCAGCCCCTGCTGTGGCTGGAGGCCATGAAGATGGAGCACCGCGTCGCCGCCCCGGCGGACGGTGTGCTCACCGCACTGCACGCCGAGGCCGGCCGCCAGGTCGACGTCGGAGCCGTACTCGCCGTCGTTCAGGAAGAGGATTCCCCATGAGCGGTACGCCCGCTGTGCACGGACCGACCGGCACCTTCGACAACGTCCTGCTGGAGAGCGAGGAACGGCGCGCGCTGCGCAAGGCCGTCTCCGACCTGGGCCGCCGGTACGGGCGTTCGTACTTCCTCGACGCCGTCCGCGAGGGGCGGCACACCGACAAGCTGTGGCAGGAGGCCGGCGCGCTCGGCTATCTCGGCGTCAACCTGCCGGAGGAGCACGGCGGCGGGGGCGGCGGCCTGGCCGAGCTCTCCATCGTGCTGGAGGAACTGGGCGCCGCGGGCTGCCCCTTGCTGCTGCTCATCGTCTCCCCCGCGATCTGCGGCACCGTTATCGCCCGCTTCGGCACCGGGGAGCAGCAGCGCCGGTGGCTGCCCGGGCTCGCGGACGGCTCCCTCCGGATGGCGTTCGGCATCACCGAGCCGGACGCCGGTTCCAACTCGCACCGCCTGACGACCACGGCCCGCCGGGACGGTTCGGACTGGCTGCTCACGGGCCGCAAGGTCTTCGTCTCCGGTGTCGACATCGCCGACGCGACGCTCATCGTGGGCCGCACCGAGGACGCCCGTACGGGAAAGCTGAAGCCGTGCCTGTTCGTCGTGGAGCGCGAGACGCCGGGCTTCGAGTTCCGGCCGATCGACATGGAGCTGTCGGCGCCCGAGAAGCAGTTCCACATCTACCTGGACGACGTGCGGCTGCCCGCCGACGCCCTGGTGGGCGACGAGGACGCGGGGCTGCTGCAGCTGTTCGCGGGCCTCAACCCCGAACGCGTCATGACGGCCGCCTTCTCGATCGGCATGGGCCGCTTCGCGCTCGACGCCGCCGTGGACTACGCCCGCACCCGGCAGGTGTGGAAGGCCCCCATCGGCTCTCACCAGGCCATCGCCCACCCGCTGGCACAGGCCCACATCGAGCTGGAACTGGCCCGGCTGATGATGCAGAAGGCCGCGTTCCTGTACGACGCCGGGGACGACATGGCGGCCGGCGAGGCCGCCAACATGGCGAAGTACGCGGCGGCCGAGGCGGGCGCGAAGGCCGTCGACCAGGCCGTGCACACCCTCGGCGGCAACGGGCTGACGGCCGAGTACGGGCTGGCCTCCCTCCTCACGGCGTCGCGCGTGGGTCGCATCGCGCCGGTCAGCCGGGAGATGATTCTCAACTACGTCTCGCACCACACGCTGGGTCTGCCCAAGTCCTACTGAGCACGTCCTACCGAGGAGGGGGGAACGGCCATGGCACAGCCGGCCGTGTTCCACAGCGAGTACCCCGCGGTTCCCGCCATCGACCTGCCGATCCACGAGGCCGTGCTGGGCCACGCCGCCGAGTTCGGCGACCGGCCGGCGCTCGTCGACGGGGTCGAGGGCACGACGCTCACCTACGCGCAGCTCGACTCCTTCACCCACCGCATCGCCGCGGCGCTGGCCGAGTCGGGCCTGCGCAAGGGCGACGTTCTCGCCCTGCACAGCCCCAACACCATCGCCTACCCGCCGGTCTTCTACGGCGCCACGCGCGCCGGGGCGGCCGTCACCACCGTCCATCCGCTCGCCACGGCCGAGGAGTTCGCGCGGCAGCTGCGGGACAGCGGCGCCTCGTGGATCGTCACCGTCTCGCCGCTGCTGGAGACCGCACGCAAGGCGGCGGAGCAGGCCGGCGGCGTGCGGGAGATCCTCGTCTGCGACAGCGCCGAGGGCCACCGCTCGGTCCTGGACCTGCTCGGCTCCACCGCCCCCGAGCCGGAGATCACCTTCGACCCGGGCGAGGACCTGGCCGCACTGCCGTACTCCTCGGGCACCACCGGCGTGCCCAAGGGCGTGATGCTGACCCACCGCAACATCGCCACCAACCTGGCCCAGCTGGACCCGACGCTTTCGATGGGCCCCGGGCACCGCATCCTGGCCGTGCTCCCGTTCTTCCACATCTACGGGCTCACCGCGCTCATGAACGCCCCGCTGCGCAAGGGCGCCACCGTCGTGGTGCTGCCGCGCTTCGACCTGGAGCAGTTCCTGAAGGCGGTGGCGACCCACCGCGTACAGGGCCTCTTCGTGGCCCCGCCGATCGTGCTGGCGCTCGCCAAGCACCCGGCGGTCGCCGCGCACGACCTGAGCTCGCTGGAGTACGTGCTGTGCTCGGCGGCCCCGCTCGACGCGGAGCTGGCCCAGGCCTGCTCCAAGCGGCTGGGACTGCCGCCGATCCTGCAGGCGTACGGGATGACGGAACTCTCCCCGGGCACGCACGTGGTGCCGCTGGACTCGCGGGACGCGCCGCCCGGCGCGGTCGGCAAACTGCTGCCCAGCACCGAGATGCGCATCGTGCCGCTCGGCGAGGAGGGCGGGGACGCCGCCGCCGAGGGCACCGGGGAGATCCAGATCCGCGGTCCGCAGGTCATGAAGGGCTACCTGGGACGGCCCGAGGAGACCGCCGCCATGATCGACGAGGAGGGCTGGCTGCACACCGGCGACGTCGGCCGGGTGGACGCCGGCGGGTGGCTGCACGTCGTCGACCGGGTCAAGGAGCTGATCAAGTACAAGGGCTACCAGGTGCCGCCCGCCGAACTGGAGGCCGTGCTGCTCACCGACCCGCGGGTGGCCGACGCCGCGGTCATCGGCGTGGTGGACGAGGACGGCAACGAGATCCCCAAGGCGTACGTGGTGCCGCAGCAGGGCTCCGGCCTCACGCCGGACGACGTGATCGCGCACGTGGCCGCGCAGGTCGCCCCGTACAAGAAGGTGCGCCGGGTGGAGTTCACCGACGCGATACCGAGGGCCGCGAGCGGCAAGATCCTCCGGCGTGAACTGCGCGCCCGGGAAAGGGGTACCACCTGATGACCGACGACGCCGCGGCACCCTGCGTGCGGAGCGCGCACGACCGGGGGATCACCACGCTCACGCTGGACTCCCCGCACAACCGCAACGCGCTGTCCGCACGCATGGTCGACGAGCTGTCCGACGCGCTGGCCCGGGCCGGCAAGGACCCGGCCACGCGGGCGGTGCTGCTCACGCACACCGGCGGCACCTTCTGCGCGGGCGCGGACCTGAAGGAGGCGGCGTCGCCGGACGGGCCGCGGCGGCTGGTGGCGCTGCTGCGGGCCATCGTGGAACTGCCCAAGCCGGTCGTGGCGCACGTGACCGGTCACGTGCGCGCGGGCGGCCTCGGGCTGCTGGCGGCCTGTGACGTCCCGGTGGCGGGGGCGGGAGCGAGCTTCGCCTTCACCGAGGCACGGCTCGGCCTCGCCCCGGCCGTGATCTCGCTGACCGTGCTGCCGCGCATGGACGCCCGGTCCGCCGCGCGGCACTACCTGACGGGCGAGGTCTTCGACACCGCGGAGGCCGTCCGCACCGGCCTGGTCGCCGCGCCGGAGGAGGCGCTGGACGGCATCCTCGCCGGGCTGCGCGCGGCGTCGCCGCAGGGGCTCGCGGAGTCCAAGGCGCTGACGACGGCCGCCGTGCTGCGCGTCTTCGACCGGGACGCCGCGGCGCTGACCGAGCAGTCGGCCCGGCTGTTCGGCTCGCCCGAGGCCGCGGAGGGGATGCGGGCGTTCCTCGAACGGCGGGAGGCCCCATGGGCGCTGTGAGCGCCGGCACCCGTACGCCCAAGCAGGACCGCAGCCGCGCCACGCGGCAGCGGCTGCTGGGGGCCGCCGTCGCCTGCCTGGCCGAACGCGGCTGGGCGGGCAGCACGGTGACCGTGGTCGCCGAGCGCGCGGGGGTGTCGCGGGGTGCGGCCCAGCACCATTTCCCCACCCGCGAGGACCTGTTCACCGGGGCCATCGAGTTCGTCGCCGAACAGTGGCTGGTCGCCCTGCGCGAGCACGCGCACGCCCTCCCCCGCGAGGGCGTGCCCCGCACGCACGCCGTGGTCGGCATGGTCGTCGACCTCTACACAGGGCCGATCTTCCGGGCCGCCCTGCACCTGTGGGTCGCCGCGGCGAACGAGGAGCAACTGCGGCCCCGGGTCACCTCGCTGGAGGCGCGCATCGGGCGGGAGGCGCACCGGCTCGCCGTGGAGATGCTCGGCGCGGACGAGGCGGTGGCCGGGGTCAGGGAGACCGTCCAGGCCACCCTCGACATGGCCCGCGGCCTGGGGCTGGCGAACCTCCTCAGCGACGACAGCGCCCGCCGGGCGGGCATCGTCCGCGAGTGGTCGGCGGTCCTGGACGGGGTGCTGCGCCGGGGTTTTTGAGTCGCCCGCTGTCGGTGCCGGGTGAGACGATCACGGCATGCTGAACGAGGCGGTGTCCGCCGGCGAACTGGGCTTCCTGCTGGGTCTGGTCGACCCGGCGCTCGCCGCGCGTGCGCGGAGCCGGACGGGTGTGCCGGAGGAGGATCCGGCGGCCGTCGCGAAGCCCCCGGAGCACCTGATGTGGGGCCCGTTGTGGCACAACCTGCCGGCGTCGGTGCTCTGGTGGATCCTGCAGGAGGACGATCCCCGGACCAACGCGCTGGTGTACCACCACTGGCGGACCGACGACCGCGTCCGGTACGACATCCTCAACGGCCTTCCGTACGGGCCGGATCGCTCCCGACGAGTGCAGGTGCACGCGGACCTCGCGCACTTTCCGGCGCCGGAACTCGCCCTGCCGGCCGGGCCGGAGGCGCTGGTCGCCGCGCTGCGTGCCGTGACGGGCATGTCCCAGGGCCGGGCCGCCGCGTTGACGGTGGGGCGGGACGACTGGGCCGCGGTGGCCGAGGCCGACCGTGAGCAGCCGCTGCCGGGCTACGCCCGCTGGGCACTGGCGATCCGCCCCGACTGCCCGCCGGAGCTGCGCACGCAGTTCGGCACGCACCGCAAGTTCACCAACCGGCTCCGCGACGCGGGCGTGGTGGACGGCCCGGGGGCGTACGCGACCGGCACGCGTCCGGCACGCGACGCCCTGCGCGTCCTGGCCATGGGCCGCTGGGCGTTCCCGCTGCGGCTGCCGGAGGCCGCCGACGCGCTGCGGCCGCTGGTGCGCACGGAGCTGGGCGGCAACACCGAGGCGTGGGCGGTGCTGACGCAGCTCCTGCCGACGTTCACGGGCACGCTGCCGGAGCTGATCACGACGGCGGGGGCGATCGCGGAGGGCGTCGGGGAGGGCGCCGGGGAGGAAGCCGACGGCCCGTTGTCAGTGGCCTCTGGTAACACTGAGTCACCAAGGGGCCAGGAGGGTCCGGGGCACGAACGTGGGGGGCCGACATGGGATGCGACGAGCGCGGGCGACGACCCGTGGTCGACCTCGCCGACCGGCGGGCGCTGGAGCAGTGGCATCCGGCGGATCCGGTCGTCGTGGCGGAGGCCGAGCGGCTGAAGGAGGCCGCGCTGCTGGACTTCGGGCTGACCGAGTCGGCGGTCGCGTCCTGGCTGTACGCCAAGTGCCCGCACCAGATCCCGACCACGGCCGTGGACACCGCGGCGGTGGTGGCCTCGGGGGACGGCTCCGTCCTCCTGCTGTACAACCCCGCGTTCTTCGTCGACCTGGGGCTGGACGGGGTCAAGTTCGTCCTCTTCCACGAGGCCCGGCACGTGGTGCACCGGCATCTGTTCGCCGAGCCCGCGCTGCGGGAGGACCCGGTCTTCTCCACCGCGGCGGAGGTGGCGATCAACCACGTGGCGCTGGTCCGCCTACGACGGCAGGCCCTGCCGCTGCGGGACGGCCGGCCGACGGGGGTCGATCCGCACGAGGTCCACGCCGCGTACGAGCGGGATCTGACGGAGCAGGGGCTGACACCCCTGTCCTATGCGGAGTTCGTCGAGACCGACATGGGCGTCTACACCGAGCTCAAGCGGATGAAGCACCCACCGGTGCCCCTGACGTCGTCGTGCGTGCACCTCGAGGGTGAGGGCGTACCGGGCGACCAGGGCACCATCGACGCACTGGTCTCCTCCTCCCTGCTGAACTCGCTGCTGGCCGCGCGCCGCGGGCACACCGGAGCCGAGCGCGAGCTGCTGGACCTCATGGGCCGCACCGAGGGCGCCTCGGAGCGCACGGCCCGGCTGTGGGGACAGCTGGGCGCCGGGACGCTGCGCGGCGAGACCGTCAGGACCCGGCGGGTGGACTGGTGGCAGCGGTGGCTGGTCGACGTGGTCGCCTCGAAGCTGCGCGAGGGCGAGCGGCTGGTCTACCCGAAGAAGCGGGGCGCGCTGCTGGCGGCGCTCGGCCACGACCCGATGCTCTCAAGGCGCGGCCCCGTCCGCGACAAGGTGCTGGTCATCGCCTACGACACCTCGGGGTCCATGCCGGGTTCCGTCATCACCTGGCTGACCGAACTCGTCGGGCGGATCGACGGCGTGGAGGCCCACTGGCTCTCCTTCGACGGCGTCGTGATGCCCTTCGCCCCCGGCGAGCGGGTGTACGGCGGCGGGGGCACGAGCTTCCAGGCCGTGGCCGACTACGTGGAGGGGCGTACGGAAGTCCGAGGGCGGCGCTTCGAGGAGCGTCCGGACGCGGTGGTCGTGCTGACCGACGGCTACGCCCCGCACATCACGCCGCAGGAGCCCGACAAGTGGATATGGCTGATCACCGAGGGCGGCGACGACTGGCCCGACGCCCACACCCCGCCCATGGCCTGCCACCGCGTGACGACAGGAGCGAGATGACCACCACCGCGGCGACCGCCACGGCCGGCCCCCGGCCCTGGCGGGCCAACGCCACCTATCCACGGCCGCCCGAGGGCCGGCCGGAGGCTTCCCGGCTGGAGTCGTTCATCGACGCGATGATCGACATGGGGCAGACGGGGCAGGTCTTCGGTGAGCACGGCATCGGCAAGACCTCGACGTTCTTCTCGCACGTCGCCGAGGCCCATCCGCACGCCGAGCTGGTCTACGTGCCCGCTGCCAACCTCACCCCGGACGACCTCCTGGTGAACGCGCCGGTCCGTGACCCGCACTCGGACGAACTGGTGCTGCGCCAGCTGGTGATGAGCCAGCTGCGGCCGGGGCGCCCGTTCGTGCTGCTCATCGACGACTCGCTGCAGGCCGGCGAGACGATCCAGTCGCAGCTGATGCAGATCGCCTGCAACTGGACGCTCGGCGAGTACGACCTGCGGGCGCTGGGCTGCGTCGGGGTGTTCCTCAGCGACAACGAGTCGCTGTCCGAGACGGCCGCGCGCCGCGGCGACCTGGCCGTCCTCGACCGCATGGTCACGGTGCGGGTGACCGCCAACGACACGGCGTGGCGGCGCAAGCTCGCCGAGAAGTACCGGGACTGGGACCTGAACGGGGTCTTCGCCCTGTGGGCGTCGCTCGGCCCGGCGGTCCGCGAGCTGCTCTCCCCGCGCACCCTCGACCACGTCCTCGCCAACGCGCGGGAGGGGCTCCCGCTGCGCTGGGGGCTGCCGCTGGTCAACGGCGAGCGGCTGCGCCTGGCGGAGCCCCGGCCGGACGGCAGGCCGGGGCAGGACCGGACGTCGGAGATCCTGGACCGGATCGCCACGGAGCTCGGCGTGCCCAACCCGGCGACCGTGCCGGACCCGGTGCGCTCGGTGGTGCGGGCGGCGCTGCGCAACCGGTGGACGGTGCTGCTCCAGGGGCCGCCCGGTTGCGGCAAGACCGAGGTGGTGCGCGAGACGCTGCGCGAGGACCTGGGCCGTGACCCGCTGTACTTCTCGCTGCCGGTCACCAACGTCGAGGACCTGTGCGCGCCCGTCCCGGACCGGGACGGCTCACTGGACACCCTGCTGGCGCAGAAGTTCACCGGGAGCGAGCCGAAGGCGATCGTCTGGGACGAGTACAACCGGCCCAAGGACAAGGCCGCGTTCGCCAAGCTGATGGAGATCACGCAGGAGTGGTCGCTGGCAGGGCGCCCGATCGAGAACCTGCGTGCCCAGATAGCGGTGCAGAACCCGCCGTACCATTTGGGCCGCCGGCTGATGGTGTCCCGCAACAACATCGCCCAGGCGACGCGCTTCACGGCTTCGCTCACCGTCGAACCGGGCGACATCCCGGCCAACGAGTGGCTGATCGCGCGGTACGGCGGCCTCGCCGAGACCGTGCTGGAATGGTGGAAGCACGACATCGACGACGAGGGCCGCGCCTGGATCACCAAGCGCACCATCGAGCGGCTGATCAAGCTCCACCAACGCGGTCTGCCCCTGCAGATGGCCACGGTCTACCTCGGCGACGGCGAGTACGCCCCGGTGCCGCTGACCGCGCTGGTCGACCGGCTCGCCAACCGCTCGGTGACCGGGCTGCGGGAACTGGCGCGGGACGTGGACGCCTGGGAGGCACGGCTGCGACGGGCCCGGGAGGAGTCCGGGGAGGGCAACGACGAGAGCGACGTCGTCCACCAGGTGATCGCCAACGCGGAGCTGTCCCAGCTCAAGCGGCACCGCAAGGCCGTCGCCCGGCTGGTGGCGTTGCTGCCGCCCAAGCTGCGCTCGACCTACCTGGTGGGCGCCTCGGAGCAGACGCAGCGCTTCTGGATCGAGACCTTCGCCCGCATGCCCCGCTGATCAGCGCGGGGTGCGGTGGACGCTGCGCACGGCGGCGACGTCCTCGGGCACGGCCGGCGAAGGCAGGTGCGCGCTGAGCGCGTCCAGCCGCCGCCGGACGCTGGTCGCGATGCCCTTGCCGAGGACGTAGCGGGTCGCGGTCGCCGCAGCCGGGGCGGCGTCGAGCAGACGGTGCGCCTCCCGGCTGCGCATTCCGGTGTGGGCCAGCACGAGATGGGTCAGCCTGTGCGGCGCCGAGGTCAGTGCCGCGGCCATCGCCGTGGCCGCCTCGACGTCGACCTGGTTGTCCGCGGCGCCCAGGACGCGGGCGGCCTTGACCCGCCCCAGGTCCACGAGTTCCACACCCGCGGCCGTCGCGGCGGTGACCAGGCGGGCGCAGGCCACCGCTCCGATGCCGTTGCTGGCCACGGAGAGCCGGGTGAGCCGGCCGTGCGGCGCCCGGGCGAGGGCCTCGGCGAGCACGAGGGCTCCCTCGTCGCCGAGACCGGCGGCCGACACGTACAGCTCGGCGACGGCTCCCGCTGTGATGACAGTCCCCAGGCAGGCGGCTCCGGCCGTGCCGAGCGCGTTGCCGCCGACGAACAGCCGCTCCACGGCGCGTCCCGAGCGGGCGGCGACGACCAGCGCGTCGGCCAGCACGGCGAGGCCCGCGGGGTCGAGTCCGGTCTGCACCAGGTCAAGGGTGCGCAACGACCGTGCCGACTCCACGAGTCCGGCACCCGCCTCGCCCGCGCCGCCGCCGAGCGGGTTGCGCTTCAGCCAGACCCCGGTGACGGCCTGCGGTGAGGCCCGCAGGTTGTCCGCGATGCGGCAGGCGCCACCCGCCGTGATGCCGTTGCAGCCCAGGTAGAGCGTCTCGACTCCGGTGCCCCCGGTGCGTTCGGTGACGGCGGCGGCGCCCGTGTCGCCCAGTCCGTCGGTGCCGAGCAGCAGGTGGCGTACGGCACCGGTGGCGGGTGCCTGACGCAGGGCCTCGGCGACGGCGGCCGCCCCCTCCGGGCCCAGCGCCTGCTTGCACAGGTCGAGGCGCCCGTCGGGCAGGGCGGTGCCGGCCGGGAAGTCCCGGCGTTCGGGCACGCCCTCGCCGCCGCGCAGCCAGCCCAGCAGCGGCTCGAGGTCGGCGTGCGGGCGCGGCACGGTCTCGGGGACGCCCGCGTACGGGGGCCGGTCGTCCGTCATCTCACCACTCGGCTTCCTGGTAGTCCTTGAGGAAGACGCCGGAGAGCGGGTGCCCGGCCTCTCCGCGCACGATCGGGTCGTAGACCCGGGCCGCGCCGTCCACGACGTCCAGTGGGGTGCGGAAGCCCCGGTCTGCCAGCCGGTTCTTCTTCGGCAGCGGGTTCTCGTCGGTGATCCAGCCGGTGTCGACGCTGCACATGTGGACGCCCTGTGGGGCGAGTGCGGGTCCGCTGGTGCGGGTCAGCATGTTGAGGGCGGCCTTGGCCATGTTGGTGTGCGGATGGCCGGCGGTCTTGTTGCGCACCGTGAAGCGCCCCTCGACCGCGGTGACGTTGACGATGTAGCGGCGCGGCCGCGGGGAGGCCAGCAGCAGCGGCAGCAGGCGGTCGCAGAGCAGCGCCGGGGCGAGGGAGTTGACGAGCTGGGTCTCCAGCACCTCGGCCGGGTCGAGGCCGCCGAGCTCCGCCGACCAGGAGTTCTCCGGGGCGGTGTCGGGCAGGAGCCCGGCCTCGTCGGTCCCGGCCAGCAGGAGTTCGGCGGTGGGACCGGCGGCCGCCGGCAGCGCGGGGGCGGTGCCGAATCCCGGAGCGGTGAGCATGGCCTTGGGCCGCGCCCCGGCGGGCAGCGGCGCGCGCTCGCCCGCGGTGAGGGCCGCGTACGACTCGGGTGGCCGCCGGACCGTCTGGGCCGCGTTGTTGACCAGGATGTCCAGCGGCTCACCTGTCTCGCGGAGCCGTTCGCACAGGCCGACGACCTGGCGGGGGTCGCGCAGGTCCACGGCGACGACCGTGAGCCGGTGCAGCCACTGCTCGCTGCCGGGTGCCTCGGTGAAGCGGCGCAGTGTGTCCCGGGGAAAGCGGCTGGTGACCAGGAGTTCGGCCCCGTCGCGCAACATCATCAGGGCCAGCTGGAAGCCGATCTTGACGCGGCCGCCGGTCAGCAGCACGCGCCTGCCGCCGAGGTCGGTACGCAGGCGCCGGCGTGCGGTGTTGTCCGTGGCGCAGGCGGGGCAGAGCAGGTGGTAGAAGGCATCCACCTGCCGGTAGAAGGACTTGCAGACGTAGCAGCGGCGGGGTTTGGCGAACTCCCCTGCGGCGCCTCCCTGCGCCACCTCGTCCAGGGGCGCGTCCTCGCGGCGTGCCCGCGCACCGGTCGCGGTGGCCGCCACGACGTCGGCGTCCGCCATGGCCCGGCCGTCCCGCCGGGTCTTCCTGCGCCGCAGCCGTCCGTCACGGGCGAAGGACGCGGCCACCTGCTCGGCCCTCAGCCGTACCGGATCGTCGACGGGCAGCGCGCGCAGCTTGCCCACCACCGCGTCGAAGACGGCGAGTTCCGCCTCCGTGATGTCGCCCGTCTCCCCCATGGCTCCTGCCCGATGTCCCGCCGCGACGAAGAGGGATGGGTCCGGCCGGATTCGAACCGGCGTATCCGCCTTGCTGAGGCGGCGGCGCCTGCCTCTGCGCTACGGACCCATATGCCCCCGGCTGCCCCGGACGGCCGGATTCGAACCGGCGTGATCCCGTTGTGCAGACGGGGCGCCTGCCTCTGCGCTACATCCGGGCATTGCGATGATCCTATCGGGGGCCCGGCCGGATTCGAACCGGCGTATCCGCCTTGAGAGGGCGGCGGGTCTGCCTCTGCCCTACGGGCCCCATGTGTCACCGACTGCCCGGACGGCCGGATTCGAACCGGCGTGATGCGTCTTGGCAAGACGGCGCGCCTGCCTCTGCGCTACGTCCGGGCATTGCGC
This sequence comes from Streptomyces sp. PA03-1a, assembly GCF_033792805.1. Taxonomy (NCBI): domain Bacteria; kingdom Bacillati; phylum Actinomycetota; class Actinomycetes; order Kitasatosporales; family Streptomycetaceae; genus Streptomyces; species Streptomyces sp. PA03-1a. Next base: position 36,681 of record NZ_JARAVO010000023.1, on the reverse strand, counting down.
CGATCGTACCGGCGCCGCGCAGGGCCCTTCAGGGCGGCCCCCGGCCAATCCACCGGAGGGTTCCGGGCGTTCACAGCCGAAGGCACCGTGGACATCTTGACGCGCGCATGCCACGACCGCACGATCGGGTCGAACTCCTGCGCTACCCCCACACCCAGGAGGACGTCCATGCACATCCCCCGAACGGGCCGACGGGCGACGGTCACCGCCGCACTGCTCGCCTGCGCCCTGGCGACCTCGCTCGCCGTCCAGGCCGACGCCTCGCCGGCCACCGCCGGCGGCCGTCCCGTCGCGGCCGCCGCCGACGAGATCGTCCGGCAGTACGAGGTGGCCGGCACCGGCACCGTCGCCGCCCGTACCGCGCTCGCCGCCCACGGCGTATCCATTGACGCCGCCCGCACCCACTCCACCGTCGTCACCGCGAACGCCGCCCAGGCAGCCGCACTCCGCTCCGCGGGCTACCGCCTCACCGCGCTCCCCGGTCCGCCCGCCGGGAGCGACGGCGGCCGCGGCGCCGACGGGGGCGCCTCGGTGCTGGACTTCCCCGGCTCCGACTCCGGTTACCACAACCACGCGGAGATGACCGCGGAGATCAACGCCCTGGTCGCCGCGCATCCCGCCATCATGAGGCAGCAGGTCATCGGCACCTCCTACGGCGGCCGGAACATCGTCGCCGTCAAGGTCAGCGACAACGTCGGCACCGACGAGGCCGAGCCCGAGGTGCTGTTCACCCACCACCAGCACGCCCGTGAGCACCTCACCGTCGAGATGGCGCTCTACCTGCTGCACCAGTTCGGCGACACCTACGCCACTGACAGCCGCATCAAGGGCATCGTCGACTCCCGCGAGATCTGGATCATCCCGGACCTCAACCCGGACGGCGGCGAGTACGACATCGCGACCGGTTCCTACCGCAGCTGGCGCAAGAACCGCCAGCCCAACTCCGGCTCCTCCGCCGTCGGCACCGACCTCAACCGCAACTGGAACTACCGGTGGGGCTGCTGCGGCGGCTCCTCCGGCACCAAGTCGAGCGAGACCTACCGCGGCGCGTCCCCCGAGTCCGCACCCGAGGTCAGGCTCGTCGCGGACTTCGTACGCGGCCGGGTCGTCGGCGGCAGGCAGCAGATCACGGCGGGCATCGACTTCCACACCTACAGCCAGCTCGTCCTGTGGCCCTTCGGCTACACCACCGCGAACACCACCACCGGGATGACGGCCGACCAGTACAACACCTTCGCCACCTTCGGCCGCACCATGGCCGCCACCAACGGCTACACCCCCGAGCAGTCCAGCGACCTCTACATCACCGACGGGTCGATCGACGACTGGCTCTGGGGCGACCAGGGGATCTGGGCGTACACCTTCGAGATGTACCCGGGCCCGAACGGCTCCTCGGGCTTCTACCCGCCCGACGAGGTGATCCCCGCCCAGACCAGCCGCAACCGCGAGGCGGTGCTGCTGCTCCTGGAGAACGCGGACTGCATGTACCGCGCCATCGGCAAGGAGGCGCAGTACTGCTCATGAGCGGGCCGGTACGGCCCCCGCGGCCCGGCCCTGCGGCGCCTGGCGCGTCGCGGGGCCTCGCGCGTCGCGGGGCCCGCCTGCCCGGGATCCGGGCCGCCCCCGTCCTACGATCGGGGCGTACGCGTGCCCGTCGCCCGCCGTCCGCGCCCGCCCCGGGGAGGCCCCGTGACCACCGTCCACGACCCGCTCGCCGTGCGCGAGAAGGTGCGCGCCTTCGCGCTCACGCTGCCCGGCGCGGCCGAGGAGTTCCCCTGGGGCGAGAGCGTCGTCAAGGTCAACAAGAAGGTCTTCGTCTTCCTCGGTGCCGGCGACGGCAGCCATCCTCCCGGCATCAACGTCAAGCTCAAGGACCCCCAGGTCCACGAGCACGCCCTGTCGGTCCCCGGCGCCGAGCCCTCCGGCTACGGCCTCGGCGGGGCCGGCTGGGTCACGGTCCCCCTCACCGGGGCGGCGCCGGCCGCCGAGGTGCTGTGCGACTGGGTGGAGGAGAGCTACCGCGTGGTCGCCCCGAAGCGGCTCATCGCGGAGCTGGACGGCCGCTGAGCCCGGTCCTCGCGCCGATCACGGCGGCGGTCGCCGCGTCGACCGGATAGGGCCGCTCCTGCGGCAGCAGCGCCTTCGCGGCCTCGTGGTCGCCGGAGCGCACAAGCCCTTGGACGCGCTGGGCGAGCGCGGTGACGTCCCGGATCCGGACGATCCAGTGGTCGGCGTAGTCGCGCGTCGTCCGGCCGGTGAGCCCGAGCTGCAGCGAGCGGTACGGCAGCGGACGCAGGGAGAGGTCCCGCTCCGGGTCCCACTGGACGCGGACCTGCGTGGTGCGCACGCGCTCGGCCCAGGTCTCGCGGTCGGGGTACACCGAGCGGTCGAAGTGCGACAGGCAGGCCTGCCGGAGCGCCGAGTCGAAGCCGTCGCGGCTGATGTCGAGGGCGAGCACCCTCTCCTGCCCGTCCTTGCGGCCCCAGCCGCTGCGGTACATCATCCACAGGAACGACGGCTTGATCCACGTCATCCGGGAGCGGCTCCAGCTCGCGGGGAAGCGCCCGTGCTGCGCGGCGTGGTCACCGATCTCGGGGCGGTACGCCTGATAGACCGTCACGGCGTCCTCGGTGTGCGCGGCCCTGATCAGGCGGTACGGCGTCTCGGTGTTCTCCATGATGCGGGCATCGTGCCCCCCACGGGCCACCCGCCGCCAGGCATTTTCCGGCGACGTGCCCGTCCGGAGGGCCGTGCCATGCGGCCCACCGGCACCTCGCCTAGCCTGGAATCCCGACACGACATCGCTACGAAGGGCCCGGTGAACTGCACCGCACCCGGGTGGGAGGTATGCGGTGGCCACTGTCTCCTTTCTGATCGTCATCGTCATCGTCACGGCGCTCGCCTTCGACTTCACCAACGGGTTCCACGACACGGCCAACTCCATGGCGACGTCGATCGCCACGGGCGCGCTCACGCCGCGGGTGGCGGTGGCGGTGGCCGGTGTGCTGAACCTGCTGGGGGCGTTCCTGTCCACGGAGGTCGCCAAGACCATCTCCAACGGCATCGTCGACGACGCCAAGGTGTCCGCCGTCATGATCTTCGCCGGGCTGGTGGGCGCCATCCTGTGGAACCTCGTCACCTGGCTGCTCGGCCTGCCCTCCAGTTCCTCGCACGCCCTGTTCGGCGGGCTGATCGGTGCGGTCTGGGTGGGCGCGGGCGCGTCCGCGGTCAACGCCGGCGAGGTCCTGGAGAAGATCGTGATCCCCGCGGTCGCCTCACCCGTCGTGGCCTGCGTGGTGGCGATGCTGGCGACGTACCTGGCCTACGTGATCACCAGACGGACCCGGGGCAACGAGGTGAAGCGCGGCTTCCGGGCCGGCCAGATCGGCTCCGCCTCGCTCGTGGCGCTCGCCCACGGCACCAACGACGCGCAGAAGACGATGGGGGTCATCACGCTGACGCTCATCTCGGGGGGACTGCTCGCCCCCGGTTCCGGTCCGCCGTGGTGGGTGGTGCTGAGCGCCGGGCTGGCGATCGCGCTCGGCACGTACGTGGGGGGCTGGCGGATCATCCGCACCATGGGCAAGGGGCTGACCGACATCGAGTCCCCGCAGGGCTTCGCCGCCGAGACGAGCGCGACCTCCGTGATCCTCGCGTCCTCACACCTGGGCTTCGCGCTGTCCACCACCCAGGTCTGCACCGGCAGCATCCTGGGCGCCGGGCTGGGCCGCAAACTGGCCCAGGTGCGCTGGGGGGTCGCCGGGCGGATCGCCGTGTCCTGGGTGCTGACGCTCCCCGCGGCGGCGGCCGTGGGCGGGGTCGCGGCCTGGGTCGCGGACCACGGCGACCTGGGCGTGGCGCTCGTGGCGGGTGTGGCCGTCGCCGCCGCCGCGGGCTTCTACCTCCTGTCGCGCCGTCGCCCGGTGACCGCGGAGAACGTCAACGACACGCGGCCCGGTGCGCCGGCGCCGAGCCCCGCCGGCCACTCGGCCGGGCAACGGTGAGGAGCGGATCCGCATGGACATCCAGTGGGGCAACCTCGGCAGCGTGTTCGGGGCCAGCCTCGGCATCACGATCGCCGTCGTGGTGATGTTCTCGCTGGGCGTCGCCGCGTGGGGCCGCGCCGGCGGCGGAGGCCCGCGCGACGGGCAGTCGCGCGACGCCCAGGAGAAGACGGCCCTGGCCGTGGCGGCCCTGTGCTTCGCGGCGTGCCTGGCGGTGGCGGCCTACGGCATCGACCTGATCGTCCCCGGCTGACGCTCCGCGCCGAAGTGCGGCGGGGCCGGCTGCGGCGTCCGGGCCGGTCAGGCCGGGTTGGCGTCCACGGCCGAGGCGGGCGCGGGCAGCGGCGTGACGGTGCCGCGCTCGTCCCCGGCGGGCTCCGCAGGCGGGGCGGCGGCGGGGGCCTGCCCGCCGGCGTGCTTCTTCTCGACGACCTTCTCCGCGGTCTTGCCGCCGAAGTAGAAGCCCACCATCACGATCATGAAGGTGTTGAAGCTGCCGTAGACGTCGTCGAGGAAGCCGGAGGTGTCCGCCATCGCCCGCGCGACCTCGTTGTTGAACGAGGCCGCGACGAAACCGAAGTAGAGGACCGTGAAGGCGGACATCACGGCGGTGCGCACGTCGCGGGAGTCGGTGAAGAGCACCAGGAAGGTGCACAGGCTCATGGCGGGCAGCGCCACGGACAGCCCCGCGATGCCGATGTCCTGCCCGAAGAACCAGAAGGTCGATGCCACGCCCAGCGCGAGCAGCACCACGTTCACGACGACGAGCAGCAGGCCCACCTGCCAGTTGATCCGACCGTCGCCTATGCGGCCGGAGAACTTGTCCGGCGGCCTCTCCCCGTTCACGGCGCTCAGGTTACACCGGGGTCCCGCGAAGTGGGTTCCTCCGCAAGGCGTTTGATGGCCGACAGCCGGGCGTCCCAGCGGGCGGCGACGCGGTCCATCCACCGCGCCGCCGCCACCAGCCGCTCGGGCCGTACGGCGTACCGCATCTCCCGGCCCGTGCGCCTCCCGGCGACCAGTCCCGCGTGGTCCAGCACCGTGAGGTGCTTGACGATCGCCTGACGGGACACGGGGAGCTCGGCCGCGAGCACGGTGGCGGTGGTGTCACCGTGCTCGGCGATGGCGTCCAGGATGCGACGCCGCATCGGGTCGGCCAGCGCGGCGAAGACGTCCTCCTCGCCCTCGGTACGGGTCTGCGTCATGCGGGCAGCTTCTCCACGTACGTGGCGAGTCCGGCCGTGACGTCCACCCAGCCCTGCGCATGGCTCTCGTACCCGGCGTACGGGATGCGGTCCTCGGGGATGGCGAGGGCCGCGAAGCCGCTCTCGACGACCCGCAGACGGGTGCCGTCCCCGTCGGCGGTGAGGGTGAACTCGACGAGGGTGGAGTTGTCCTGCGTGGCCTCCGCGCCGGGGAAGGCGGTGGCCCAGCGGTAGGAGAAGTAGCGCGGCGGTTCCACGCTCACGATGCGGCTGGGGTAGACGCCGAAGCCGTGGTCGATCTCGAAGGCGCCGCCCGGCCGCAGGTCCACGTCCGCGGGCGCGCCGCCACCGCCCAGGTCCTCGCCGAACCAGCGGCCGATGTGCTCGGGCCTGGTCAGGACGTCCCACACGCGCTCGACCGGCGCCGCGATGCTGATCTCCCGTTCGATCCGGTCCTGGGTCTGGGTGCTCATGATGGTTCCTCCGTCGCTGGACAGCCTTACATGCAACTCCAGGGTTGCACGTAAGGCCATATCGCGCAACCGATAAGTTGCACGTTGGGGGGTCAGCCGGTGAGCAGCACCTCCCGCAGGGCGGTGAGCAGGGCGGCGTCCGTGCCGAGCCGCGCGCGGGCGTACCCTTCGACGGAACCGTGCTCGGCGGTGAGCCCGGCGAGGAAGATCCGCATCGCGTCGGCGGGCGCCCTCCCCCAGCCGGGCCAGCGCAGGCTCCGCTCCGGGTTGGCCGCCGTCCAGTCCGCGAGCAGGCGGGCGGTGGCCAGCTCGCTCAGCGCGTAGTCGGCGACGATGTCCTCCTCGGACACCCCCAGCAGCCCGAGCACCAGCGCGGCGAGCAGCCCGGTGCGGTCCTTGCCCGCCGCGCAGTGGAACACCAGCGGCCCGCTGGTGTCGGCGGCGATCACCTCGAGCGCGCGCGCCAGCTCCTTGACGCCGTCGGCCGCGACCTCCGCGTGCAGCCGGGCGTAGAAGGCGGTCGTCTCGACCTCCGGCCCGAACGCGGTCTGGTCGACGGGCCGGTGCTCGATGCTGAGGTTGTGGTAGGCGACCCCGGTGGCCTCCGGGACGCGCCCCTTGGCCTCGATCTCGAACGGGTAGCGCAGGTCGATGACCGTGCGCACCCCGAGGGCGGCGAAGCGCTCCAGATCCGTGCCCCCGAGCTTCGAGAGCGCGTCGGAACGGTAGAGCCGCCCCCAGCGGACCGTGCGGCCGCCGGCCGTGCGGTAGCCGCCCAGGTCGCGGAAGTTGTGCAGTCGGTCGAACGCGATGTGTCTCCCCATGGGGGGACCTTACGGGGCGGGCCGCCCGCTCAGAAGATCCCCTGACCGGGGACGAGGATCCCCCGGGGGTCGTACCGGCGCCTGGCCGCCGCCAGGGCGGGCCACGCGGAGCCGAAGTGGGCGCGCCAGTCGGCGCGGCCGAAGGGGATGGAGCCGACCGGGTACTGGGTGCCGCCGGCCGCCCGGGTGGCCTCGTACGCGGCCCGGTTGGCGGCCAGGAGGCGGTCGACCGTCGCGGTGTCCTGCGGCGGGGTGGTGCGCAGCACGGCGAGCAGGTACGGGACCGGGTCCTGGCCGGCCCGCAGCAGGGGGCGGTGCAGGCGCTCGCGCAGCAGCGGGTAGAGCAGCACGACACCGGGACCCAGGTCGGCGGGCGTGAGCGCGTCGAGGATGCCGCCGGCCACGGCGGCGGCCTTGTCCCCGGGGATGAGCAGGTTGAGCCAGGGGTGGGCGAAGTCCCACAGGCCGGCGGCCTTGAGCGCCGCCACCGAGGCCGCGAGCCGGTCGAGGAAGGCGAAGTAGCCGAGGTCCTCGGTCTGCACGCCCGCGGTGTCGTGGTGCAGCCCCGCCAGCAGCGCGGCGTCGTCGGGCGCGGCGTCGTACGAGACCGCCTCCAGGACGTAGCCGCGGAAGGCGCCGTTCGCGTCCGGGACGACCTGGCCCTCGACGTAGCCGAACCGGCCGTCGGTGACCAGCAGTCGCTGGTCGGCGAGGAAGGTGCCGAGGTCGTGGTACGGCAGCAGGTAGTGCCGGACCGTCGTCGGGGCCTTCACCAGGCGCAGCGTGGCCGACACGATGACGGCGCACTGCCCCAGGCCCGCCAGCACCGCCTCGAACAGGTCCCGGTGCCGCGACGGGGAGCAGCGCAGCGACTCGCCCGCCCCGGTGACGACGTGCAGCTCGGTGACGTTGTCGACCTGGGCGCCGTGGTGGTGGCTCTGCCCGCCGAGTCCGCCCACGGACAGGGTGCCGCCGACGGAGAGTTCGAGGTAGTCGGTGAAGACGGGCGGCGTGAGCCCGTGCGCCAGGGTGGCCCTGGTGACCTCGCTCCATGTGGCCCCGGCGCCGACCGTGACGGTACGGCTGTGCGCTCCGACCGGGCCGATCCCCGCCAGGGGCGTGGTCTCGATGACCAGCCCGCCGTCGACCTGCGCCTGACCGTAGGTGCCGTGGCCCTGGCCGCGCGGCGCCACCTTCAGCCCGTGCCGGTTGCAGAAGCGCACCATGGCGACGACGTCGTCCACCGACCCCGGACGCAGCACCGCGACCGGCCTGCGGTGCACGATGTGCCCGAAGTCGTCCGCGGCGGCGCCGAGGGAGGCGTCGTCGGTGAACAGCGTCCCGTCCAGGTGGGGCAGCCCCGCCAGCGTGCCGTCCGCCCGGTCCGCGGCCGTCGCGGCCACGGCCCAACTGCGGCCCAGGGGGTCGAATCCGACGACCACGGCGCCCGCGGCCGTCGCCGCCGTCCGCAACATCGCACGTCTGGACGCGAGGTGGGACATGCGCGCTCCCCCTGAACGGGTCGGTGGACACTGCAACAGTCCCGGATTCTAGGCCTGCTGTCCCCCCGTCAACAGCGACTCGTGGAATCCCGTGGGGCCACCGGCGACGCTAACCGACCCCATGGCGGGCGGCCCGCCGGGCGGGCCGCCCGGGTGATCATCCGAGCGACTCCCACCGGGGGTCGGTCGCCGCCTTCACGAGGGCGTCCATGCCGAGGGCGGGCGTGGTGCGCGTGGGAGGCCGGTGGTAGCCACCGGAGTTGAGTTCCGAGATGACGACCCGCAGCCCGTCGGGCCGCAGGGTGTCGGCGGTCCACTGCTGGATCCCGGCCCCGCCCTTGTCCCCCGCCCCTTGAGTGGTCTGCACCTTGGTGCCGTCGGGCAGGGTCTGGGGGTCGGAGAAGTTCAGGTCCCCGAAGTCCTCCTCGGCCCAGTGCTGGACGTTGACCTCGACGAGCGTGGGCCCGTGACCGTCGTCCACCGTGACGTGGGCGTAGCCGTCCTCCCCCACCGGTGCGGTGATCTTCAGGCCCGCCGGCATGACGGCCTTGAGGCGCTTCAGGATCTCCGTGCCGCTCACCTCGCCGGATCCGGGGCGGGGCTCCCCGGACGAGGCCGAAGCCTCCGGGAACACGGCGAACAGGCGCTTCCACTCCGTCGCACGCACCAGGGCACCGAGCTGCGCCGCGCTGAGCGGCGGGTCGTCCCGGGTGGTGTGCTCGGACTTCTGCTCGGTGGCGTTCCACTCGTCGGCCTCGATCTGGTGGCCCTCACGGGTGGTCAGGACGGCCCGCCAGTTCTTGGGCCCCGTGCGTTCGTCCTGGTACTCCCAGGTCCTGATGACCACCAGCACCGACCCGTCCTGGAGTTCCGTGCGCGTGCAGGTGCTGCCCTCCCTCATGAGCGTGAGGTCGGGGCAACGGGTGCGCTCCTGGCCGGGCGTGGCGCGACTGAGGGCGACGGCGATCGTCGACGCGCCGTGACCGTCGTCCCAGACGACCTGGGCCCTGGGGACCATGTGCGCCGAGGGCCGCGTGTCCGTGGCGTGCCCGGCCAGGATCCTGCCCGCGGGGAGCAGGTCCTCGAAGAGCGCGACCATCTTCCGGTCGGAGGCCGTCTCGGGGCCCCATCCGAAGTTCGCGATCGTGCCCGTCGTCGCCGGGCCCACGTCCTGGGCGCCGCCGCGGGGGACGACCAGGGCGGCGGTCACCCCCGCGGCCGCCACGGCGGCGACGGTGCCCGCGACGGCGGCCGTACGGCGGCGGTGGAGGCTGCGGCCCTGCGCGAGGCCGGCCGCGACGAGGGCGCGGTTGTCGGTGCTGAAACTGTCGCCGGTGCTCCGCAGAGCGGCGCCGAGGTCGTCTTCGAAGGGCATGGTGAACCACCGTCCGGAGGAGAGGAGAGGTCGTAAGGGGAAGGGAAGCCGGTGGGGGGAGTCAGTGGGAGGAGACGAGTTCCGCGAGGCTGTCGCCGAGCAGTTCGCGGAGCCTGGCGAGGGCACGCACCGACCGGCTGCGCACAGCGCTCGAGCTGACCCGCATCGCGTCGGCGGTCTCCTCGATGCTCCGGTCCTCCCAGTAGCGCAGGACGACGACCGCGCGGTCCTTGGGCGCCAGCCGGGCGAGCGCGTCCAGGAGGGTCAGCCGCAGCAGGGCCGTGTCGCTGTCGGAGCCGCCGGCGTCCGCGGGCACGTCGGGGAGCTCGCCCGTGGGGGACTCGCCGCTGCTGCGCCGCCGCCTGTGGCTGAGGAAGGTGCGGACGAGCACGGTCTGGGCGTACCCGGCGGGGTTGCCCACGCGGGACACCCGCCACCAGGTGACGTACAGCTTGCCGAGGGTCTCCTGCACGAGGTCCTCGGCGAGATGGGTGTCACCGCCGGTGAGCAGGCAGGCCGACCGGAAGAGATGTGCAGCGCGGGTCCTCGCGAAGTCCAGGAAGTCCTTCGTACGGTCCTCGTGCATGTCCCACCCCGTCGTCGTCCGGCGTCGCCCTCACCTCACTGACCTCGTGGGGGTGGGGAAATGTTGCATCTCCACAGCAGGAGCACAGGAAGCAGCAGCGGCAGCGCCGCCAGGGCGAACAGCGGACCCGGCCCGGACCAGTGGGAGCCCAGGGCCCAGCAGCCGAAGAGCAGGAGCGATCCGGCCTCGGAGCCCAGGCCCGCCAAGGAGGTGACCGTCGCACGGGTGCGGTCGGTGATGCGGTCCTGGAGGCGGGCGTCGGCGGCCGTCGTCGCCCAGTCGAGGAGGCCGAAGGCGACGGCCACCAGTGCCAGGCCGGCCGGATGCGTGCCGGCCGCGCCCGCGGTCAGGCACACCACGGCGGCGGCCGGTGCGAGCGGGGCCCAGCGGGTACCGCGGCCGGCGAGCCAGCCGCCGGCCGTGGCCCCCGCGGTCACCAGGAGTACGAGCAGCGGGACGAAGGACGGCCGCACGCCCGTCGCCTGCGCGAGCAGCGGGACGTACTCGTCCAGCGCGGTCGCGCCGGCCACCAGGGAGACGACGGTCACCATGCGCCCGGCGCCGGGGGTGTGCCGGGCCTGGTCGAGGGCCTCGCGCAGCAGCCCGGCGTACGAGGCCGCGCCGCCGCCCTCGTCGGCACCGGCGCCGCGTGCCCGGGGTTCGGGCAGCGCGAGGGCGGCCAGCGCGGTGAGCACGGTCACCGCGACGCTGGCCAGCCCGACCGCGCGGTCGCCGCCGGCCGCGAGGAGCGGTCCCGCCAGCGCGGTCGCGGCCAGGGCCGCCGTGGTGCCGATTGCCTGCGCCCGGCCGGTGAGGCGGGCGTACGCGTGCGCCGCGCCGACGCGGGTCAGCTCCTCGTGCACCAGGGCCTGCAGCGCCCCGGACCGCAGCGCGGACCCGGCGCCCCACAGGACGAACCCGGCGGCGAAGGACGCGTAGCACGGCCACAGGGTCCACAGCGTGAAGCCCGCCCCGGCCAGCAGCGGCGCGAGGGTGAGCAGGGCGCGCCGGGAGAAGCGGTCGGCCCACACGCCCGAGGGCACCTCGAGCAGGAACGCCGTGAGGGACCAGACGGCGAAGAGCGAGGAGATCCCCGCCTCGGACAGCCCGGCACCCGCGAAGAGCACCGCGTACACCGGGTAGAGCAGGATCAGGTCCTCGAGGAAGGCGTAGGCGTAGAGCCTGCGCGCCAGTGGGGACTCCGGTGCGGATCAATGTCGCCATGTCATGGGACGAGCGTAGCCGGGTACGAACCGGATGAGGAGGCGTTTTCCATGCGTATGGGACGGAGCGGGAACGAGCCCCTGCGGGCTCGCAGCGCACTGCGGATGCGGCTCGCACTCGCGGCCTTCGGGCTGGTCTGGGCGATCGCGGGAACGGTGCTCTTCGCCGACCTGGGGCGTACCGGGTGGGCCGTCTTCTTCGGTCTGCTGGCGCTCGCCGCCGGCACCGACCTGGTGCTGATCGTCCGGCACATCCGCCAGGGCGCGCACTGGCAGCCGGGGCGCGACGTCCCGCCCTACGAACCGCTCCGCAAACGCTGAGCGCACGGCCGGACACGCACGGGCAGGCAAAGACCGAGGGCCCGGTGCTGATGCACCGGGCCCTCGGCTTCAGTAGCGGGGACAGGATTTGAACCTGCGACCTCTGGGTTATGAGCCCAGCGAGCTACCGAGCTGCTCCACCCCGCGTCGTTGAACGCAACCTTACGGGGTGTCGGCGCCAGGACCAAATCCATTCCCGGTCAGCCACCGCCAGCGGGGGATCTCGGCCACGACGGTGGCGGCCGCGAGGACCCCGACCAGCACCGCGACCGGGGCGGGCCAGGCCGCCCAGGAGGAGACGACGGCCGCTCCGAGCTGCAGCAGCACCAGCGCGACGGTCACCGCGCCGGGGACGGGGACGATCACCTGCGCCTTGTCCCCGGGGGTGGCGAACACCGTCGGCAGGCCGGCGAGCACGACCACCGAGAGCGCGGCGAGCGGCCAGGAGTGCCCGGCCAGGGCCCACGGGGTCGCGACCCAGGCCACGAGCTCGGTGGTGAAGCGGAGGACGGAGGCGACGCGGCCGTCGGGCGCGGTGGTCCGGGAGGTCACGGCGTCACACTCCCACGGACCGGGCGCCCGGTAAATGCGTTGCCGGGGCCCGGGCACCGGCGTAGCTTCTGCTCCGGCCTGCCACCGTCCGATTGGAGAAGGCCGTTGCTCTTCTGAGGTCAGGGACACCGTGTCCGCGGCTCGCCGAACCGGCGTCCGCGCGGGCCCGTGTGCGACCTCGGCCGTGAGCAGCCGCCTGTGTGCAGCGCCCGCCTTCCGGTGTCCCCGTGTGCCGACCCGTCGTCATTCACGAGCACCCCGGAGGACCACATGGGACATCCCACGATCTCCATCACCTGCACCGACCTCTCCTTCGCCTGGCCGGACGGCACTCCCGTCCTGGACGGTTTCCAGCTCGCCGTCGGCCCCGGCCGCACCGGCCTCATCGGGCTCAACGGCTCCGGGAAGTCCACCCTGTTGCGGCTCCTCGCGGGCGAACTGACCCCCGCCGAAGGGACGGTTCGCGTCGTCGGCGAGGTCGGCTACCTGCCGCAGGACGTCGTCCTGGACACCGCGCTGCGGGTGGACGAGGCCCTGGGCATCGCGGACGCGCGGGCCGCGCTGCACGCCGTCGAGGCCGGCGACGTACGCGAGGAGAACTTCGCGGCGGTCGGCGACGACTGGGACGTGGAGGAGCGGGCCCGCGCCGGACTGGACGGCCTCGGACTGGGCCACGTCGGCCTCGACCGGGTCGTCGGCGAACTGTCGGGCGGCGAGTGCGTCCTGCTGCGGCTGGCGGCCCTGCTGCTGCGCCGTCCGGACGTGCTGCTGCTCGACGAGCCGACCAACAACCTGGACCTGGCGGCCAGGCAGCGGCTCCACGAGGCGGTCGCGGCCTGGAACGGCGTGCTGGTGGTCGTCTCCCACGACCGCGAACTGCTCCGGCACGTGGACCGGATCGCCGAGCTGCGCGACGGCGGGGTCCGCTGGTACGGGGGCGACATCGCCGTCTACGAGGAGGCCCTGGCCGTCGAGCAGGAGGCCGCCGAGCGCATGCTGCGCGTCGCGGAGTCCGATGTGCGGCGCCAGAAGCGGGAGTTGGCCGACGCCAACGTCAAACTGGCCCGCCGTGTGCGGTACGGGCAGAAGATGTACGACAACAAGCGGGAGCCGCGCGCCGTGATGAAACTGCGCAAGCGCAGCGCCCAGGTGTCGGCGGGCAAGCACCGCGTGCTGCACACCGAGCGGCTGGCGGAGGCGAAGGAGCGGCTGGACGAGGCCGTGGAGGCGGTGCGGGACGACGACGAGATCCGCGTCGACCTGCCGCACACCGCGGTGCCCGCCGGCCGGAACGTGCTGACGCTGCGTTCCCTGCGGACGGCGTACGGGGCGCCTGCCGGGGACCTGGAGCTGCGCGGCCCGGAACGGATCGCGCTGGTCGGCCGGAACGGCGCCGGGAAGACGACGCTGCTGCGGACGATCACCGGCGAACTGCCGCCGGCGGCGGGCGAGGCGCAGGTGCATGTGCCGCTGCGCTTCCTGCCGCAGCGGCTGGACGTCCTGGACGACGAGCTGTCGGTCGTGGCCAACGTGGCGCGGTTCGCCCCGGAGGCGACGGGCAACCGCATCCGCGCGTCGCTGGCCCGCTTCCTCTTCCGTGGCGGACGGGCCGACCAGGCGGCCGGTTCGCTGTCGGGCGGGGAGCGGTTCCGGGCCTCGCTCGCGGCGCTGATGCTCGCCCAGCCCTCGCCGCAGCTGCTGCTGCTCGACGAGCCGACGAACAGCCTGGACATGGCGAGCGTACGGCAGTTGACGACGGCGCTGGCCTCCTACGAGGGGGCACTGGTCGTGGCGAGCCACGACCTGCCGTTCCTGCGGGGCATCGGCGTCACGCGCTGGCTGCGGCTCGACGCCTGCGGGCTCACCCGCGTCGAGCCGCTGTGACGGACATGATGCCGCTCCGGCGGCGGGGCTCCCCCCGGGGCCCCGCCGCCGGTGTCCGTGGGCCGCGCTTCCGCGTCAGCTGTCGTCAGCGGTCGTCAGCGGTCGTCAGCGGTACAGCTTGTTCACGGCGGTCCGCGTGGTCTTCTTGAAGGCCTTCAGCGGGATCTGGTCGAGGGTCCCCATCTGGCCCCACTCGACGACGGTGACGGTGCGGCCGTCGCGGCCGATCCCGTAGAGCCGGACGTTGTGCTCGGACTCGGGGGGCGCGACGTGCACGCCGTAGACGTGCGCGCCCTCCTCCACGTCGAGGGCGCCGAAGTCCTTCCAGTCGGCCTCCGAGCCCGGGTTCTGCTCCAGGAAGCGGCCGGCGCAGCCCCGCACGGACGCGCGGAGCTTGGCGGCCAGGTCACGCGCCGCCTTGGTGTTCTTGGTCGTGAAGGTGACCTGCTGGGCGTTGGTGTCCAGTTCGGTCCAGAACGAGCGGTGCGAGACGCCCTTGCGGGGCAGGCCGCGCAGGGCGCAGGCGGTGCCGCCCTCGGGCAGGCCGCCGGTGACCCGGTCGGCGTACCAGGGCGAGAGGGGGTACGGCGGCAGTTCCTTCGGCGCGAGGAACCTCGGCGCCGCGGTGGGCGCGGCGGCCCCGGCCTCGGCGGAGCCGGCGGCGAGCAGAGAGGTGGCGGCGACCGCGGCCAGCGCGGTCACGGCGGCGCGGCGGGTGGGCGTGCGGTTCAAGGTGCTTCCCCCGTGGTCAGGTCGTGGACGAGGACCGTCGCCGAACGGCGCCGGTACTGCACCTCAGCCTGCGCGGCGCCGTCACGACCCGGCAACAGCAGCGGCCGGTTCCGGGACGCCGGAACGGTTGCGCGTACCCTGGCCTGGGGAGACGTGAGCGCCCTGGAACGGGCGGCCGGGACACGGGAAGACGTCGGGGGCGCGGGACATGGGTGGTACGGCAGCGGGCAGCGAGCACTTCGCCCGGTATTTACGTGACCTGAAGGACCGTTCGGGGCTGAGCTACGGGCAGCTGGCGACCCGGCTCCACGTCAGCACGTCGACCCTGCACCGCTATTGCAACGGCGACGCCGTACCGGCCGACTACGCGGTCGTGGAGCGCCTGGCGCGGTTGTGCGGCGCGGGACCGGAGGAACTGGTCGAGCTGCACCGCCGATGGGTGCTCGCGGACGCCGTCCGGCGGGTCGGCAACCGCGGCGGCGGCGGTGCGGTGGCCGAGCGCGACGAGAGCGGCAACGGGAGCGGAGACGGAGAGGCCGACGCGAACGGCGACGACGACTCCGCCGGGAACGCCCCCGTCGGAAACGCGCCTCCACCCGGCCCCGAGGCGGCCCCGCAGGCGCCCGCCGAACTCGACCCGATCGGCACCGTCCCGGCGCCGCGCCCGCCGCGCTCCTGGCGCCGGCGTCTGTCGCGGCCCGCCGTCGCCGGATCGGTGGCGGCGCTCGTGCTCACCGGCGCCGCACTGGCGATGACCGACGGCACGGGCGGCGAGGGTCCGCCGGCCCACGCCGCGTCCTCGCCCTCCGCGCGCCCCGGCGGGGCGGGAGGCACACCCCCCTCGCCGGGTGGGACGGGCACGGTCCCGGCCTCGCCCGGCACGTCCCCCTCCGGGCAGGCCTCGTCCACGACGCCGTCGGCGAACGGCACCGACACCGCTGCGCGCTCCCCCGGCGGCAGCACGGCTTCCCACGCCCCGGTGCCCGCGCGGCCTCTGGTCTGGAGCGTGCGCTCGCACGTCTGGGAGAACGGCTGCGGTCACGACTACCTCATCGACCGGCCCCCCGCGGACGTCCCTCCCCCGCCGGTCTCCCAGGACGCGCGCGCCTGGGCCGCCGCGCTCGGCGCCGTGCACGGCGGTACGACCATCGTCGAGGCCACGATCCGGGGGCGCGGGTCGACGCCGGTGGTGGTGCAGGCCCTGCACGTCCGCGTCGTCGAACGACGCGACCCGCTGCGCTGGTCGTCGTACTCGATGGACAACGGCTGCGGTGGAGCGCTGACCCCCGCGGAGTACGCGGTGGACCTCGACGCCGCGCGTCCGCAGCCGCGGCCGCGGGACGGCTCCGACAGCGAGCACGTCCTTCCCGCGGTCCGCCTCCCGTACCAGGTCTCCGCACAGGATCCGCTGGTGCTCAGGGTGCACGCCCGCACGGTGCGCTGCGACTGCGACTGGTTCCTCGAACTGGAGTGGAGCGCCGGCGGCCTGACGGACACGGTCCGCATCGACGACGGCGGGCGCCCCTTCCGCACCAGCGGCGTCAAGGGCCGCCCCGAGTACGGTTACTGGTCCTCCGGGGGCTGGACCCGCAACTAGGCTCCGCGCCCCGTCCCGACGCCCCGTCCCCGTGCCGCGTCGCCCGCGCCGGAACGTACGGAAGGTCCCCACCCCCCCGTGAAGGGTGGGGACCCGCTCCCCCGTTTCCCGTCGGCCGCGTCCCTCGCGGTCAGAGGCCGAACGGCCAGATGAGGCCCTTGTTCATGGTGATGAGCACGACCAGCACCATCAGGTCGGCCGCGCCGAGCACCAGGCCGAGGATCGCCCGGACCGGACGCCGGGTGCCCCGGACGAGCGCGACGCCGCCGAGGATCAGGGCGAAGGGGCCGAGCACGATGTTGAAGGCCAGCAGGCCGACCAGGCCCAGCACGAACGAGGCGACGGCCATGCCGTCGGAGCCGTCCGAGCCCGACCGGGCTTCCATGGCGCGCAGTTCGCGCTCACGGGCAGGTACGTAGGAGTCCATGGGTGGGTTCCCCCCTGGGAGACGTGGGGTCAGCGGTGGTGGCGGTGGTGCCCGACGCGCTCGCGGACGTAGAACGTGAGCAGCCAGACACCGACCACGCCCGCGGCGACGAAGAAGACGGAGGACGAGGTGTACGAGACGGTGCCCAGGAGGATCCCCATGGCGACCAGGACGACGAGGAGGGTCACGGCGTGTGCCTTTCTCGGTTGCCGGATGGCACTGCGGGCTGCGGACGACGTCACAGCTCAGTGAACAACTGGAGTAACAGTTGTTCACTGAGTCGGTACTCTACTCTCGCGCAACTCGGCGAACGGCTGTTTACTGGATGACATGAGTCACACCCTCGGGGTCCGTGAGGCCCAGAAGCAGCAGACCCGGCGGGCCCTCCTCGACGCGGGCCTGCGCCTGCTGGAGAACCAGAGCTTGAGCAGCCTGGGGCTGCGCGAGGTCACCCGTGAAGTGGGCGTCGCGCCCGCCGGGTTCTACCGGCACTTCCGCGACATGGGCGATCTCGGAGTGGCCCTGGTCGCCGAGTCGCTGGGCAGTCTGCACGCGATGATCCGGGCGATCCTGGCCGAGCAGGACGACGCCGAGGAGGTCATCGCCCGCTCCGTCCGCGTCATCACCCTGCACGTGCGCGACCACCGGTCGCACATCCGCTTCATCGCCCGCGAGCGGCACGGCGGGGTGCAGGCCGTCCGCGAGGCCATCGCCGCCGAACTCTCGCTCTTCGCAGACGAAGTGGCCGAGGCGCTCGGCGCGCAGCCCGTCTCGCAGGGCTGGACGGCCGAGGACGTGCGCATGCTCGCCGAGTTGTACGTGGACCGCATGCTGATGACGGCGATCGCCTTCATGGAGGCGCCGGCCGATGACGCCGCGACCGAGGAGCACATCGCGGAGCGGGCCCGCAAGGAGCTCTACCTGATCCACCTGGGACGTCGGCACTGGCTGGACGCCTGAGGGCGAATTGACACTTGCGTGGATCCACCATCTAGGGTGGTCGCATGGCTTTCGCACTCTTTCGGCGCAATCGGACGGCCAACGGCACCGCGGATCCCGCTCTGTTGCCACCGATCGCCAGGGGCGCGGGACTGATCAGCTGTCAGGTGCTCGACCCCGCGGGCCGGCCGATGGGCGGAGCCGAGGTCACCGTGTCCGACGCCCGCACCCAGCGCACGCAGGTGAGGGCGATCAGCGACCCGTACGGGACGTTCCTCGCCACCCTGCCGCCCGGGCACCACTCGGTGATGATCAGCGCGGACGGCATGCGGCCCTACCGGGGCACGGTGGAGATCGCGGCGGGACTCCAGTCCCCCATCGGCACGGTGCGGTTGGCCCCCGCACCGGGGCTCGAACTGCCGCCGCCGGGCACCTGGTTCTTCGACCCGCCGCACACGGCCGTCCGGTTCATCGCCAAGCACGTCGGCATGGCCCATGTGCACGGCCGGTTCGACCGCTTCGAGGGCGGCATACGCGTCGCGGAACGCATGGAGGACTCCCATGTCGAGATCACCATCGACGCCGCGAGCATCAACACCGGCAACCGGACCCGGGACGACCACCTGCGCTCCGGTGACTTCCTGGACGTGGCCGCCCATCCCTGGATCCGGTTCGCGAGCGACCGCTTCGTGCACCAGGGCGGTTCGCGGTGGGCCGTCCACGGCCACCTCAGCATGCACGGCACCAGCCGCTCGGTGACCCTGGACACCGACTACCTGGGCATGGCGACCGGCGGCTACGGCGAGGAGCTGCGCTGCGCCGCCCTCGCCACCGCCGAACTGCACCGCGACGACTACACCCTCAACTGGCGGAGCATGCTGGCGCGGGGCATCGCGGTGGTGGGCCCGACCGTCAAGCTGGAACTCGACGTCCAGGCCATGTTCTCCAGCCACGACACCCCGACGCCACCGGAGTAGCCGCCGCGCGCGCCCTCAGCCCGCGGAGGGCACCGGTGTGATGACGGCGAAGGCCGCGCCCTGCGGGTCGACGACCTGGCCGAAGCGCCCGACCTGCGGCATGTCCATCGCGGGGACGCGGATCGTGCCGCCGGCCTGGACGGCCTTGGCGAGCGTGGCGTCGCAGTCGGCCACCGCGAAGTACGGCAGCCAGTGCCCGCCGGCGCCCGCGGCCAGCATCTCCTCGTCGAGCTGCATGACGCCGCCGTGGGCGTCGCTCTCGCCGCCGCCCGCCGGGGAGACCATGGTGTAGACGTTGCCGGGCATCTGGGAGTCCTCGGTCTTCCACTCGAAGACCGAGCGGTAGAAGGCCAGCGCCGCGGGCGCGTCGGTGGTGTAGAGCTCGGTCCAGTACAGGGAGCCGGGCTCGTTGACGACGTCCAGGCCCTTGTTGGCGCCCGGCTGCCACACGCAGAACCGGGCCCCGGTCGGGTCGGCGTACGCCGCCATCCGCCCTAGGTCGAAGACGTCCATGGGGGAGAACCGCACGCCGCCGCCCGCCTGTTCGACGGACTTGGTGGTGGCGTCGGCGTCGGCCGTCTGGAAGAACGGCTCCCAGGCCGCGGTGGTGACGCCGGGTTCGTTGTTGGGGCCGATGCCCGCGACGGTCCGGTCACCGGTGCGGAACATGCCGTAGCCGCCGGCCTCCGGTCCGGCCGAGAGGAAGTCCCAGCCGAAGACCTCGCGGTAGTAGGCCACCGAGGCCTCGACGTCGGGGGTCCCCAGGTCGAGCCAGTTGGGGGCGCCGGGAACGTAGTTGGTGCTGAGCATGGTGTGCTCCTTCGACGGGGGTGCTGTGCCCTGGTCGCTCACAGTCTTGCAGCGGGCACTGACAGTGGCCCCGTACCGCTCCGTCAGCCCTGCCCCGGCTGGCTGGCGATGACCGCGAACAGCGCGCCGAAGGGGTCCGCTAGGTGCGCGAAGCGCCCGACGCCCTCGGCGTGCTGCGGCGCCATGACGACCGTCCCGCCGAGCTGCCCGGCCTTGGCGACGACCGCGTCGGCGTCCTCGACCTCGAAGTAGGGCAGCCACCGCGGGGTGACGCCGGCGGCCCTCATCTCCTCGGTGATCTCCACGATGCCGCCCAGGGACGCCTCCCGGCCGCCGCCCGAGGTCGACAGCACGGCGTAGCGGGTGGTGCCCAGCGGCACGTCCTGCGCCTGCCACTCGAAGACCGCGCCGTAGAAGGCGCCGGCTGCGGCGGCGTCCGGCGCGTACAGCTCAGCCCACCCGAGGCTGCCCGGCTCGGTGACCACGTCGAGGCCCTTGATGTCGCGGGGCTGCCACACGGCGAACTCCGCTCCCCCGGGGTCGGTGAAGCCGGCCATCCGGCCGTTGCTGAAGACGTCGAAGGGCGCGAAGCGGACCGTGCCGCCGGCCTGCTCGACCGCCTTGGCGGTGGCGTCGGCGTCGGCCGTCTGGAAGTACAGCGTCCAGGAGGACCGCATGCCCTCCTCGCTGAGCGGCCCGAACGCGGCCACGGTCTTCCCGCCGAGACGGAAGAAGCCGTAGCCGCCGGCCTCGGGCCCGAGCGACTGCGCGTCCCAGGCGAAGAGCCCGGTGTAGAAGGAGACCGCCGCCCCGAGGTCCGGGCTGCCCAGGTCGATCCAGTTCGGGGCGCCGTTGACGTACTGGGTGGTGAGCATGGCGGTCTCCTTGGCCTGCGTGCGTGCCCGGTGCTGCCGTGGTCCCGGTGTCCGTCCTCAGTCTGGCACCGGTGCCCGGCTCGCGCCGGGCGGCGTCACTTCCCCTGGGTGAACGCGTCGTAGGCCTTGAGCACGTCGTCCGTGGGGCCGTCCATCCGCAGCGTGCCGTGCTCCAGCCAGATGGCGCGGTCGCAGGTGTCCCGGATCGACTTGTTGTTGTGGCTGACCAGGAAGACGGTGCCGGCCTCCTTGCGCAGCTCGCGGATCCGCGCCTCGGAGCGCTTGCGGAACCGGTTGTCGCCGGTGGCGAGCGCCTCGTCGATCATCAGCACGTCGTGGCTCCTGGCCGCGGCGATCGAGAAGCGCAGCCGGGCCGCCATGCCGGAGGAGTAGGTCCGCATCGGGAGGGAGATGAAGTCGCCCTTCTCGTTGATGCCGGAGAACTCCACGATCGAGTCGTAGCGCTCCCGCACCTCGTCCTGCGACATCCCCATCGCGAGGCCGCCGAGCATGATGTTGCGCTCGCCGGTCAGGTCGTTCATCAGGGCGGCGTTCACGCCGAGCAGGGAGGGCTGCCCCTGGGTGTACACCTTGCCGCTCTCCGCGGGCAGCAGCCCCGCGACCGCCTTGAGGAGGGTCGACTTGCCCGAGCCGTTGGAGCCGATCAGCCCGATCGACTCGCCCCGGTAGGCGGTGAAGCTGACGCCGCGCACGGCGTGCACCTTGCGGACGTTCGGGTTGCCTCCCTTGCGGCGGACCAGCCGCGACAGGGCGTTGACCGCGGTGCCGCGGCCCGACCCCGCACCGTGCACCCGGTACACGATGTGCAGGTCGTCCACGATCACGGTGGGGATGCGCTCAGCCACGGCCGTACCTCTCCTCAGCCTTCCAGAACCACACGAAGCCCCCGATGCCCATGACCAGGGCCCAGCCCAGGGCGACCGCCCACACGTGCGGCGGCAGCTGCTCGGAGGTGAAGCTGTCGATCAGAGCGAAGCGCATCAGGTCGATGTAGACCGCCGCGGGGTTCAGTCCGAGCAGGATCTTCACGGCCTGCGGCGCGTGCGCCGCCACGTGGCTGATGCTGTACATCACGCCGGAGGTGTACATCCAGGTCCGCAGGATGAACGGCATCAGCTGCGCGAGGTCGGTCATCTTGCTGCCGAGCCGCGCCATCACCAGCGCCAGGCCCGCGTTGAACACCGACTGCAGGATCAGCGCCGGGATCGCGAGCAGCCAGGACGGCCTCGGCACCTCGCCGGTCATCAGCACGATGGCGAAGAGCACGAGCATCGACATCAGCAACTGCTGCAGCTGCATGATCGTCTGCGCGATCGGCAGGCTGGCACGGGGGAAGTGCAGGGCCCGTACCAGGCCGAGGTTGCCCGAGATCGCCCGCACGCCCGCCATCACCGAGGACTGGGTGAAGGTGTAGACGAAGATGCCGGTGACCAGGAACGCGATGTAGTTGTCCACGCCGCGGTCGGTGCCCAGGAGCAGGCCGAAGATCAGGTAGTACACCGCCGCGTTGAGCAGCGGGGTCAGCACCTGCCACAGTTGACCCAGGCGCGCCCGCGTGTACTGCGCCGCCACGCGGGCGGTGGCGTACGAGGTGATGAAGTGCCGGCGTCCCCACAGCTGCCGCACGTAGGCGCCCAGACCGGGACGGGCCCCGCTCACCGTGAGGCCGTACGTGGCCGCCAGCTGTGCGGGGGACGGCGCCGGAGCGCCGGGCGGCGCGGGCGCCGCTGAGGAGGACTCGATGTCAAGGCTCACGAGGGGGGCGCTTCCGTTCGGGGGGTGAGGCGCAGGGGGGTGGTTGTGCGCCGACGGAACGAGACCGTATCGTCGTTACCAGGACGTTAGACCACACGAGCGTTGGAACGCAACCGTTCCGTCCCGTCGTCGCGTAGGCTGCCGGACATGGCACCGGACACCGCACCCCCACGACGCGCCCCCGCCGGGGCGGCTGTGCTCCGAGACGATGTCACGGAGGCGATCCGGGCGGCCGTCTTCGAGGAGCTCGCCGCGGTCGGGTACGGCCGGATGTCCATCGAGGGCATCGCACGGCGTGCGGGCGTGGGCAAGGCCGCGGTCTACCGGCGCTGGCGTTCCAAGCTGCCGCTCGTCCTCGACGTGGTCTCCGCCGTCGCCGCGCTCGGCGTGCCGGCGCCCGCCACGGGCAGCCTGCCGGGTGACATCCGGATGCTGCTGGAGGTGACGGCGCGGGCGCTGCGGCACCCCGTCGCCTCGCAGATCATCCCCGACCTGCTGGCGGAGGCCTCGCGCAACCCGGAGATCGCCGAGACCCTGCAGACGGCGCTGCGCGACACCCAGCGCGGCATCGCCACCGCCATCGTCGAGGCCGCGGTCGAACGCGGCGAGCTCCCCGCCGGCACGGACTGCGACCTCGCGCTCGACCTCATGGCCGGCCCCCTCTACTGGCGCCTCGCGGTCCTCCGCTCCCCCCTCACCCCCCGCTACCTCGACCGTCTCGCCGCCGCCACGGCCGCGGCCCTGGCGGCGTCGGCCTGACGCCCGCGCGTGCCGGGCTCCAGGTAGACCTGGCCCAGGGGGCTGTGGCGCAGCCGCCGGACCTCGAGGTCCGTGATCGACGCGGCCGGATCCTGGTCGGCCTGGTCGGCCCGGTCGGCCCGGTCGGCCCGGTCGCGGGCCGCGGCTCGCCCCATCGCGGCGGCCACGGCGGCGTCGGCTCCTTCCTGGGTGTCGTCGACGACGTAGTAGTGCCAGGTCTCGCCGCTGCGGGCAGCGTGGCGGCGCAGGCCCACGAGCCACTGGTCCGCGCAGGTCGCGGGGCCGGCCGGGTGCTGCCGGTCGATGGTGGTGTGCATGCCTTCTGCTCCCCTGGATCGGTCGGCCACCGGGGGTGGTGACCGGCCGGGGCCGCCCGCCGGTCCGGTGCGGTCGGCGGGCGGCCCCGTGGCGGTCGCGTCCCGTGCGGGCCGCGGCCCGGTCAGATCGTGGACGCGTCGATCACGAAGCGGTAGCGCACGTCGCTGGCGAGGATGCGCCGGAAGGCCTCGTTGATCCGGTCGGCGGGGATCAGCTCGATCTCCGCGCCGAAGCCGTGCTCCGCGCAGAAGTCCAGCATTTCCTGCGTCTCCGCGATGCCGCCGATCAGGGAACCGGCGATGGTCCTGCGGCCGGTGATCACGGAGAAGAGGTCCAGGGAGATCGGCTCCTCGGGCAGGCCGACGTTCACCAGGGCGCCGTCGGTCTTCAGCAGCTTGAGGTAGGCGCCGAAGTCGAGCGGGGCCGAGACGGTGGACAGGATGATGTCGAAGGTGCCCTCGAGCTCCTCGAACGTCCTCGGGTCGCCGGTGGCGCGGTAGTGGTCGGCGCCCAGCCGCAGTCCGTCCTCCTTCTTGCGCAGGGACTGCGAGAGCACCGTCACCTCGGCGCCGAGCGCATGGGCGATCTTCACGGCCAGGTGACCGAGGCCGCCCATGCCCAGGACCGCCACCTTCCTGCCCGGTCCGGCGCCGAAGTGCCGGAGCGGGGAGTAGGTGGTGATGCCGGCGCAGAGCAGGGGCGCGGCCACCTCCAGGGAGAGGCCGTCGGGGATGCGCAGGACGTAGTTCTCGTCGACGACGATGGCCCGGGAGTAGCCGCCGTAGGTGGGCTCGCCGTCCCTGCCGACCGCGTTGTACGTGAAGATCATGCCGCCGCCCGTGCAGTACTGCTCCAGGCCCGCCTTGCAGTTGTCGCAGGTGCGGCACGAGTCGACCATGCAGCCGACGCCCACCCGGTCGCCGACCTGGAACCTCGTGACGCCGGGGCCGATTTCGGAGACGACGCCGGCGATCTCGTGGCCGGGGACCATCGGGAAGATCGCCTCTCCCCAGCCCTCGTCGACCTGGTGGATGTCGGAGTGACAGATGCCGGCGTACTTGACGTCGATCAGGACGTCGAACTCGCCGACCTCGCGACGCTCGATGGTGGTGCGCTCCAGCGGGGACTTGGGAGCGTGAGCGGCGTACGCGTGGGTGGTGCTGGTCATGTCCGTGGTCTCCTCAAGGATCGGTGCCATCACGTTCGGTGATCGCGGCAGGTGGCGGCAGCCTCGATGCGCTCGGGGATGCCGTCTGCGGGAGGGGAGGAGGACCGGGAACGGGGGCTCGGCTGGATCCGTGCCTGCCCGGTGGGCCTCCGCAATCCAGGACACCACGCGGGAACCGGGCCGCAGGGGCCGCTTCCCGGCCCTGACCTGCCGGGGAACCGGTTGCGTAGGACTCGGCGACCCCCCTTCCCGGGTCGCCCGCGCCACCTGGCGAGCGAGAATGGACGCATGGCCCGAAACGTCGAGCTCAGCGAGTTCCTGCGTCGATCACGCGCCCGCATCTGCCCCGAATCGGCCGGGCTGCCCGAACGGGGTGCCTACCGGCGGGTGCCGGGGCTGCGCCGTGAGGAGGTCGCCCAACTGGCCGGAGTGAGCACCGACTACTACACGCGGCTGGAGCAGGGGCGGCAGATCAGCCCCTCGGCCGGTGTGCTGGAGGCGGTGGCCGCCGCGCTGCGGCTCGACGACGCGGAACGTGCCCACCTGTTCGACCTCGCCGGGCCCAAGCCCGGCACCGCCCGCCGCCGCTCGGCGCCGACCGTCCAGCGCGTCAGGCCCGGGATGCGGCGGCTCATGGACTCCTTCGTCGACCAGGCCGCCTTCGTCCTCGGGCGCCGCACCGACGTGCTGGCCACCAACCACCTGGCCCGCGCGCTGATGGCCGATTTCGACGCCATGCCGGTACGCGAGCGCAACCTCACCCGCTGGATCCTGCTGGACGAGGCCGCCCACGCCCTGTACCCGGACTGGGAGCAGGTCGCCGCCGAGATGACCGCCACCTTGCGCCTCGACGCCGGCCGTCACCCCGAGGACACCCGCACCGCCGAGCTGGTGGGCGAACTGGCCATGAAGAGCGAGCACTTCCGCCGCTGGTGGGCCGACCACAAGGTCTACGACCGCACCCACGGGACCAAGCGTCACCACCACCCCGTCATCGGCGATCTGACCGTCGACTACCAGGCGTTCACGATGCCGGGCGAGCCCGACCAGACCCTGTTCATGTACCTGCCGGCGCAGGAACAGGCCTCGCAGGACGCCTGGAAGCTCCTCGCCAGCTGGAGCGCCCGGGAACCGGCGGCACGGCGGGACGCCGGCGGCCGCGGTGGCGCTCCCGCGCGCGCCGACAACACCCCGGGGTTCGACCGGCGTTCGGCCTGACGCGGGCGGCGCCGGTGCCGGTGCCGGTGCCGCGCTTCAGCCCCGGGGCACGGCGAAGTCGTCGAGGCGGGCGCGTTCCGGGGTGAGGGCGGACCAGGGGCCGGGCCAGGTGAGGACGGCTAGGGCGGAGGTCGGGAACTTGTCGGCGGCGCGGAGCAGGGCGTCGGCGCGGGCCTCGCCCGTCAGGCGCAGGACGAGGTCCTGGACCCCCGGGTTGTGGCCGACCAGCAGGAGCGACGCGGCGTCGTCGGGGGCCTCGCGCAGGACGTCGAGGAGGGCGCGGGCGGTGGCCGCGTAGACCCGCTCGTCGAGGCGCACCGGCGGGGGCGGCGTGGCGCCCAGGGCCTCGGCGGCGAGTTCCCAGGTCTCCCGGGTACGCCGGGAGGTCGAGCAGATCACCAGGTCGGGGGTGTGCTTGCCCTCGCGCAGCCAGCGGCCGACGGCCGGGGCGTCACGCCGGCCGCGGGGGCCGAGCGGCCGGTCGTGGTCGGGGACGTCCGGCGGCCAGGCGGACTTGGCGTGCCGCAGCACGACGAGCCGACGCGGTCCTTCCGTGCGGCGCCTCACGACCTCACCCCGCCGACCTCGCCGGTCAGTTCGAGGGCGAGCACGCGGTCCGCCTGGGCGAAGGTCTCGAAGCGGGAGCCGTCCGGCAGGGCGGTCTCCGTCTCCAGCCGGTCGAGGGCGGCCAGGTAGGCGGCGGTGTCGAGGTCCGCGCTCAGGGCCGCCTGGAGGCGCTCCACGTACGCGGCGCACATCGGTCTGGACGGCGATTCGGCCCAGCGGGCCACGGCACCGCGCCAGTGCCGGAGCCCCGCGTCCGCCGCCTCAAGGGTCCGCGGGGTCAGTTGCGCCGGGGCCCGGCGGTCCAGGCGGAGCAGCGCCAGCCGTACGCCGGGCCCCGCGGTTACCTCGTCCGGGTGAACCGGTCCGACGTCCAGGCGGGGGCCGCCGGTCTCGGTGCCCGCCGGTGCGACGTGCACCCGGGCGGGTCCGGCGAGCGCCTCCTCGGCCTCGCGCACGTCGTCGCCGCGTGCCGCGCCGGGCTTGATGCCCAGTGCCGCCGCGGCCGCGTCCAGGGCGGGGTCGGCCGGGCCCACCGAGGCCACCAGCACCTGCCCGCCGTGGGTCTCCGCCGTACGCGCCAGGACGTCCGCCAGCAGCAGCACCCGCAGCGCGGTCGTCCCGCCCACGGCACCTGTGTGGGCCAGCACCCGCAGCGGAAAGCGCCGCCCCGGGTCCAGTTCCACAAACTCGCCGCTCCTGCCGTCCACGATGCGCAACACGCCTCCGAATCTAACCCGTACGGCTCACCGGCGCAGGTGCCCGCACCGGGTGACGGGGTCTCGCAGGGCGCTCGGGCGCAAGGGGGACGACGCGCCGCCCGGCGGGCCCGGCCGGACCGCCGGCACGCGGACGTACGCGAAGTGCCGCGCGGGCCGGAGGACTCCGGCCGCCCGGCGCGGTGCGCCCCGGTGCGACGGCGGCGTGCCGTCCGCCGGGCGGGCCCGGACGGTGTCGCCGGTGCGGGGCCGGCCCGCTGGCACATGTGAGACGTGGCGCTTTGACGCCAGTCGCCGGCCGTTCCCCCGGTCCGGGCGGGGCCGGTAGGACCGGGCCATGATCTCCCTCATACCCCGTCGCCCACGAGGCGGACGGGCCCTCGCGGCCGCCGTCGGCGTCGTCGCCGTCCTCACGACCCTGACCGGCCCGGCCGGGCCCGCGGCGGCGAACGGCACGCCGCCGGCACCGGCCGCGCCCCGTCCCTCCGCAGCCACCCGCACGGTCACGCTGATCACCGGCCATGTCGTCCGGGTGACGGACGTCGGAGGCGGCAAGAAGTCCGTCGACGTGCGGCGCCCGCACGGCTCCACCGGAGGCGTACGGACCGAGACCGTCGGCGGCGACCTGTACGTCTACCCGGACGAGGCCCTGCCCTACCTCGCCGCGAACCGCCTGGACCGGAGGCTGTTCGACGTCACCTCGTTGATCGAGCAGGGCTACGACGACCAGCACAGCACCGGCATCCCGCTGATCCTCGGCTACCGCGGCGAGGTCGCGGCCACGGCACCCGCAGGCACCACCAAGGTGCGGTCGCTCAGGAGCGTCAACGGGGCCTCCGTCAGGGCGGCCAAGAAGCAGGTCAGGAAATTGTGGACCTCGGTGGCCACGGACGCCCCCGCCGACCGGCCCGCCCTGCGCGGCGGCCTGTCCAGGATCTGGCTGGACGGCCGGGTCCGCGCCACGCTCCACGACAGCACCACGCAGATCGGCGCGCCCGCCGCCTGGCGCTCCGGCCTCGACGGCAAGGGCGTCAAGGTCGCCGTGCTGGACACCGGGGCCGACACCCACCACCCCGACCTGGCGGGCCGGGTGAGGGCCGCGGTCAGCTTCGTGCCCGGCGAGTCCGCCGAGGACGGCAACGGGCACGGCACGCACACCGCCTCCACCGTGGGCGGCAGCGGCGCCGCTTCCGAAGGCGCCGAGAAGGGCGTGGCCCCCGGCGCCGACCTGCTGATCGGCAAGGTGCTCGCCGACGAGGGGTACGGCGAGGACTCCTGGGTCATCGCGGGCATGGAGTGGGCGGTCGGTCAGGGCGCCAAGGTGGTCAGCATGAGCCTCGGCGGGTCCGAGCCCACGGACGGCACGGACCCGATGAGTCAGGCCCTGGACCGGCTCAGCGAGAACAGCGGCGCGCTGTTCGTCGTGGCCGCCGGCAACACCGGCCACGAGGCGTCGATGAGCGCCCCGGGAACCGCGGGCTCCGCGCTGACCGTGGCCGCGGTGGACTCCGAGGACGAGCTCGCGTACTTCTCGACCACGGGCCCGCGGTACGGCGACTACGCGCTCAAGCCGGACATCGCCGCCCCCGGCGTGGACATCCTGGCCGCGAAGGCCGGGGGCAGCGCCGACGGCGGCTGGTACCAGACGATGAGCGGCACCTCGATGGCCACGCCGCACGTCGCGGGCGCCGCGGCGATCCTGGCCCAGGAGCACCCCGACTGGAGTGCCCCGCAGCTCAAGGACGCACTGATGAGCACGGCCAAGCCGCTCCCTGACCTGACGGCCTATCAGGTCGGGGCGGGCCGGGCCGACCTGGCCGCCTCCACCGCGGCCACGGTCACCGCCACCGGCTCGGCGTACTTCGGCTTCGACGCCTGGCCGCACGGCGGCCCGGCCGCGGTCGGCCGCACGGTCACCTACCGCAACGCGGGCGACTCCCCCGTCACCCTCTCCCTCGGCATGACCGCATCCGTGGCCGGCGGCCCGTACGACGTCGATCCGGGCGCCGACGCCGGGACCCCCGCACCCGAGGGGATGTTCACCCTCTCCGCGGACTCGGTGACCGTCCCGGCGCACGGGACGGCCTCCGTCACCGCCACCGCCCGACCGGGGCTCGGCGCCGACGGCCGCCGCTACCTCGGGCAGATCTCCGCGAGCGACGCGTCCGGCGCCGTGCGGGCGCGCACCCAGGTCGGTCTCTACCGGGAGGAGGAGCGTCACCCCCTCGACGTCACGCTGAAGGACCGGTCAGGCAAGCCCGCCCCGGGCTTCGTCCAGTTGCAGCGCTTCGGCACCGACGCGGACCCGCAGATCGTCCCCGTGGACGGGACCGGCCGCGCGACCGTGCGACTGCGGGCCGGCACCTACAGCGCGCTGAGCTACCTCGCCGTGGCCGGCAGCCACGGCCCCGACTCCCTCGGCATGGCCCTGATGGGTGACCCGGAACTCGTCATGGACCGGGGCCGCACGCTCGTCCTGGACGCGAGCAGCACCCGCGAGGTCACCGCCGAGGTACCGCGCAGGACCGAGGACCGGATGCTCTACATGAACTGGTACCGCTCGGACGGCGGTACCAGCACCGTGGACTCGCAGTACCTCCTGCCGTCGACGTACGACAGCATGTTCGTCCTGCCCACCCGGCAGGTGACCCGCGGCGCCTTCGAGTACGAGACCCGTTGGCGCAAGGCCTACCCGCTGCTGTCCGTGTCCCGGGACGGCAGGCCCGTCACCGTCCTGGGCCAGGCCGGGACCGGCTTCTACGAGGGCCGGCAGCGCATGGGCGTGGTGTACGCCGGTTCCGGCGCACCCGCCGACTACGCCGGGCTGCGCGTCAAGGGCAAGGCCGTGCTGGTGGACCGCTCGGACGCGCTCACCGGCTCGCAGCGGGCCGAGGCGGCGGCCGACGCCGGCGCGGCCCTGCTGATCGTCGTCAACGACGGACCGGGCAAGCTCCTGGAGTACGTCGGCACCGACGAGGGCGGCTACAGCAGCGTCCCGGTGGCCTCGGTGACCACCCGCGAGGGCGGGCCGCTGATCGAACGGGCCCGGCACGGGACGCTGCGCCTGGACGTGGAGGGCGTGCCCGACTCGCCGTACGTCTACGACCTGGTCGACCCGCACCCGGGCCGGATCCCGGCGACGGGCCTGACCTACCGGCCGCGCGCCTCGGAACTGGCCGTCGTGGACATGCGCTTCCACGGCACCACCGGGTACCCCAGTGGCGAGTACCGCTGGGACTACCGGCCCTACCGCACCTACGCGGTCGGGTTCCCGCTGAGGATGGACATGCCCGGGACGCGGACCGACTACCTCTCCGCGCAGCCCGGCACGTCGTGGGCCGAGGACGCGATCACGGGGCCCGGTCTGGCCCTCGAGTCGAACGGCGCCCTCACCACGTACCGGGCGGGCACCCGGGTGGCGAGCGACTGGTTCGCCCCCGTCGCGCATCCGCGCAACGGCGGCGGCTACTGGTGGTCCGAGCGTCAGCAGGGCTTCCTGTCCTTCAACGTCCAGCCCTGGACGGACAGCGGGAGCGGCCATGGCGGCACCATGCAGGACGGCACCGCCGGCCTGGACCTCAAGGTGTACCAGGACGGTGAGCTGGTGAAGACCTCGGCGTACGCGTCGGCGACGCTCTGGCCGATCCCGACCGTGCCCTCCACGTACACCCTGGACCTGCGCGCGGAGCGCGACGCGGCCGCCTACCGCCTCTCCCCCCGGACGCACAGCGTGTGGCGGGTCAGGTCCGAGCCGGTCACCGACCCACTGGGGATCGACCGGATGGCGCTCATGCAACTGGACTACGGGATCGCCACCGACCTCTCGGGGAACGCGCGCGGCGGCCGGCAGACCCTGCGCCTGACCGGCAGCCACCTGCCGCACGCGGCGGGGGCGGGCCGGGTCACGGGCGCGACGCTGGCCGTCAGTTACGACGACGGGCGCCACTGGCGTCCGGTCCGCCTGGACCGTACGGCGACGGGCCACTGGACGGCCCGTTTCGACGCCCCGCACCGCGGGTTCGTGTCGCTGAAGGCCCGGACCTGGGACGACGCGGGCAACAGCCTCACGCAGGAGGTGACGCGGGCCTACGGACTGAAGTAACTTTCCGCATCCGCGTCAACGGCGGGCCCCGGGCATCCACAGGCCGGGGCCCGCCCGGTGCCCCCACCGCTCCGAGGAGTCCCATGCTCGCCGCGCTCGGTCTCAGCCCGGCCGAAGAGGAGATCTACCGTCTCCTGGTGGCGCGCGGCCGTGCCGCCGTCCACGAACTCGCGGCCGAAAGCGGCCGGGCCACCGGGGAGGTACGGGAACTGCTGACGGCCCTGACCGGGCGCGGCCTCGCCGTGCACGAGGCCGTGACGGGCACGGCGGCCAGGTTCACGGCGGCACCCCCCACGGTCGCCCTCGGCGGCGAACTGCGGCGACGACGCGACGAGCTCGGCGCGGCGGAGCACGCGGTGCTGGCACTGGCCGAGCAGCACCGGACCTCCGCCGGGAGCGGCGTCGTCGAGGTGATCAGCGAGGTCGGCGCCGTACGGCACCGGTTCCGGCAGCTCCAGGAGTCCGCCCGGCACGAGGTGCGGTCGATGATGGTGCCCGAGCTCGCCGTGGTGCGGCCGGACGACAACGCGGCCGAGAGCGCCGGGGTCCGCCGCGGGGTCCTCTACCGCACGATCGTGCAACGTGACGCCCTCAACGAGCCGGGCATGGTCACGCGGGCGCTCGCGGACCTCGCGGCGGGCCAGCGGATCGGCGTCACCGACGTCGTCCCGGTGAAATTCATGATCGCCGACCGGGACCTGGCGATGCTGCCGCTGCTCAGCGGCCGGAACACCGCCGCGGCGTCGGTGCTGGTGCACGCGGGCGGGCTGCTCGACGCACTGGTCGCATACTTCGAACTGGCCTGGGAACAGGCCTATCCGCTGTCGCCGCGGGCGGCGGGGGACGGCGTCGCCGAGGAGCGCCCGGACGGCATCGAGGAGTTCGACGCCCGCCTGCTCGCGCTGGTGCTCGCCGGGCTCACCGACGAGGCGGCCGCGAGCCGCCTCGGGGTCTCCCGGCGCACCGTCCAGCGCCGCATCGCCGAACTCATGACCAAGGCCGGCGTCGACAGCCGCATCCAGCTCGGCTGGCACGCCGCCCGCCGCGGCTGGGCCTGAGCGCCGGGGCACCCGGGCCGGGCGAGCGGGGACCGTCAGTCGTCCTCGGCGGACGCCGGGGTGTCGCGGTCGGGTCCCTGCGCGCGGACGCGCTGGACGTGTTCCAGGGATGCGCGCAGGTCGCCGAGCCAAGTGTCGGTGTTGCCGCGGACGAGGCGGACGCACCAGGCGAGGGCCTCGCTGCGGCTGCGGGCGACGCCGCCCGCGACGAGGGTGTCGAGGACCTGGCGCTCGGGCTGGCGGAGCCGGGTCATGACGGGCACGGAGACGGTGGTGTACATGGCCCGGCGCCCGCCGCACTCCACGCCCCAGGAGACCTTGCGGCCGAAGCGGTGCTCCGCCTCGCGGGCGACGGCGACGCGGTCCTCGCGGGTGCGTTCCCGGAACTCGGCGATCCGTCCGTCGAGCGCGGCCTCGCGTTCCACCGGTGACGCGCCGGCGCCGACCGCGGGTTCGGGGATGCGGCCGACGACGGTGATCTCCTCGCGGTCGACGGCCACGTCCACGAGCGCCTCGAACAGTCCGTCGGGGAGCCGCCCGGCGAGCCAGCCGCGCAGCGCTTCCTTCTGTTCGCTGGTAATCATGTAATCAACATTACGCCTCGGATTTCCGAGCGCAAGAGCCCCCTGAAACTCGCGTCCGAGGCGTCGCGTTGTCCCCGGGCGCGACTTACAGTTGCGCGTATCGGAGCAGAACGGGGGATTCGCCACGCGGCGCCTCTGGGAGGGCATATGACCCGCATCTCGGTGAAGGTGGACGGCACGGCCTACGAGGACGAGGTGGAGCCCCGCCTCCTGCTCGTCCATTACCTGCGGGACCGGCTCGGTCTGACCGGTACCCCCGTCGGGTGCGACACCACGAACTGCGGTGCCTGCACGGTGGACCTCGACGGGAAGAGCGTGAAGAGCTGCTCGGTGCTCGCCGTCCAGGCCGACGGCGGCGAGGTGACGACGATCCAGGGGCTGGCCTCCGCCGACGGCGAGTGGCACCCGCTGCAGAGGGCGTTCCACGAGCAGCACGCCCTGCAGTGCGGGTTCTGCACGCCGGGCATGATCATGGCCGCCCGCGACCTGCTGCGGGAGAACCCCGACCCCACGCCCGAGGAGGTCCGCGAGGGCCTGGAGGGCAACCTCTGCCGGTGCACGGGCTACATGAACATCGTGCGCGCCGTGCTGGCCGCCGCCGCAGAGGAACGCCGGCACCAGGCGCCCGAGCCCGGCGCCGTGGCCGAGCACGCCCAGCCCAGCACGGCGGGAAGCGGGGCACCGGTATGACCGACCAGCTCACCGGACGCGAGCCCGAGGTCGGCCGCGCCCGGGTCCGCAAGGAGGACGCCCGGCTGGTGACCGGCCGGACCAACTGGACCGACAACATCACCGTCCCGGGCCTGCTGCACATGGCGATCCTGCGCAGCCCCATGGCGCACGCCCGCATC
Source organism: Streptomyces sp. PA03-1a (assembly GCF_033792805.1). Lineage (NCBI taxonomy): Bacteria > Bacillati > Actinomycetota > Actinomycetes > Kitasatosporales > Streptomycetaceae > Streptomyces > Streptomyces sp. PA03-1a. The sequence continues at coordinate 3,258 of NZ_JARAVO010000023.1, read as the reverse complement.
GAGCGGATCGACGTCACACCCGCCCTGGAGCGGCCGGGGGTCGTCGCCGCGTACAGCGGCCGCGACCTGGCCGAGGGGCTCGGGTCGCTGCCGTGCGCCTGGCCCGTCACCGAGGACATCGTGCTGCCCGAGCACCCGCCCGTCGCCGTCGACGAGGTCCGCCACACCGGCGACCCGGTCGCCGTCGTCGTCGCCCGGGACCGCTACGCGGCCGCCGACGCGCTGGAGGCGATCGACGTCGACTACGAGCCGCTGCCTCCGGTCCTGGACATGGAGGCGGCGCTCGCCGAGGGCTCCCCGCTGGTCCACGCCGACAAGGGCACCAACCGCTGCTACACCTGGCCGCTGGCCACCGGCGAGGACTACGCGACCGTGCGCGAGCGGGCCGACGTCGTGCTGCGCCGGCGCTTCGTCCAGCAGCGGCTCATCCCCAACGCCATGGAACCGCGGGCCGTCGTGGCGGTGCCGCCGGACACCTCGGACCAGTACACCCTGTACTCCGCGACGCAGATCCCGCACATCGTGCGCGTGATGATGGCCGTCGTCACCGGCATCCCCGAGCACCGGCTCCGGGTGGTCGCGCCGGACGTCGGCGGCGGCTTCGGCTCCAAGCTCCAGGTGTACGGCGAGGAGGCGCTCGGCCTGGCCGTCGCCCGCAAGCTGGGCCGCCCCGTGAAGTGGACGGAGTCCCGCTCGGAGGGCTACCTGGCCACCCACCACGGCCGCGACCAGATCCAGGACCTCGAACTCGCCGCGACGCGCGAGGGGAAGCTGCTCGGCCTGAAGGTCGACCTGCTCGCCGACATGGGCGCGTACCTGATGATCGTGACGCCGGGCGTCCCGCTGCTCGGGGCGTTCATGTTCCCCGGCATCTACAAGATGGACGCCTACGACTTCACCTGCACGGGCGTCTTCACCACCAAGACCCCCACCGACGCGTACCGCGGCGCGGGCCGCCCCGAGGCCACCTTCGCCATCGAGCGCATGATGGACGAGCTCGCCGCCGAACTCGGCATGGACCCGGTCGAGGTGCGCCGCCGCAACTGGATCGGTCACGACGAGTTCCCGTACACCACCATCGGCGGACTGACCTACGACAGCGGCAACTACGAGTCGGCGACGGACAAGGCGCTCGCCCTCTTCGGCTACGACGACCTGCGTTCCGAGCAGCGCAAGCGGGAGGAGCGCGGCGACCGGACGCGGCTCGGCATCGGGGTGTCGACGTACACGGAGATGTGCGGGCTCGCGCCCAGCCGGATCCTGCGCGACCTGCGCTACGGCGCGGGCGGCTGGGAGGCGGCGTCGATCCGCATGCTGCCCACCGGCAAGGTGGAGGTGCTGACCGGCACCAGCCCGCACGGGCAGGGCCATGTGACGAGCTGGAGCCAGATCGCGGCGGACGTGCTGGGCGTGCCCTTCGAGGACGTCGAGGTGCTGCACGGCGACACGCGCACGGTGCCGCAGGGCATGGACACCTACGGCTCGCGCTCGCTGGTCGTCGGCGGCGTGGCCGTGCACCGCGCCGCGCGGAAGGTGGTGGACAAGGCCCGCAAGGTCGCCGCGCACCTGCTGGAGGCGAGCGAGGACGACCTGGACTTCACGAACGGCGTCTTCTCGGTGAAGGGCTCGCCGGAGGCGCGCAGGACCATCCAGGAGGTGGCGTTCGCGACGTTCACCTCGCACGACCTGCCCGACGGGCTGGAACCGACGATCAACGCCGAGCACGTGGAGGACCCGGAGGCCTTCTCCTACCCGCACGGCACGCACCTGTGCGCGGTGGAGGTCGACACCGAGACCGGCCGGGTCCGGATCCGCAGTTACGTGTGCGTGGACGACGTCGGAAAGGTCGTCAACCCGATGATCGTGGAGGGCCAGGTGCACGGCGGTCTCGCCCAGGGCATCGCCCAGGCCCTGTTCGAAGAGGCCGTGTACGACGCGGAGGGCAACCTGGTCTCGGGCACCATGGCCGACTACCTGGTGCCCTGCGCGGCCGACCTGCCCGACTTCCTCACCGACCGCACCGAGACGCCGGCGACCACCAACCCGCTGGGCGTCAAGGGCGTCGGCGAGGCCGGGACGATCGCCTCGACCCCCGCGGTGGTCAACGCCGTGGTCGACGCCCTGCGGCCGCTGGGCGTCATGGACGTGCCGATGCCGTGCACACCGGAACGGGTCTGGCGGGCCCTGCGGGACGCGCGGTCCGCCCGGCCGGAGGAGGACGGCTCATGATTCCCGCGTCGTTCGACTATGCCAGGCCCCGCTCCGTGGAGGAGGCGGTGGGGCAGCTCGCGCTCGCCGGGGAGGAGGCGAAGGTGCTGGCGGGCGGTCAGAGCCTGCTGCCGATCCTGCGGATGCGGCTCGCCTTCCCCGAACTCCTCGTGGACGTCGGCCGGATCCCCGGCCTGCGCGGGGTGCGGGCCGACGGGGACACCCTCGTCATCGGCGCCCTGACCTCGCACCACGACGTCGTGCACGACCCGCTGGTGCGGCGGCACGCCGGGCTGCTGGCCGCCGCCACGGCCACGGTGGCCGATCCGGCCGTGCGTCACCGCGGCACGATCGGCGGCGCCCTCGCCCATGCCGACCCCGCGGGGGACGTGCCCGCGGCCGTCCTCGCCCTGGACGCCGAGCTGGTCGTCCAGGGGCCGGACGGGCGGCGGACCGTCCCGGCGCGGGAGTTCTTCACCGACTACCTGCAGACGGTGCTGCGGCCCGACGAACTGCTGGTGGAGGTACGGGTGCCCAAGACGGACGCCTGGGGCTTCCACTACGAGAAGTTCCAGCTCAGCGCCCAGGCCTGGGCGGTGGTGGGGGTGGCCGCGCTGGTGCGGAGGGACGACGGCCGCATCGTCGAGTCCCGTGTCGGGCTGTCGAACATGGGGCCCACCCCGGTGCGCGCCACCGCCTGCGAGGCGGCCCTCGCCGGTGCCGACGCCGTACCGGAGGCGGTGGCCTCGGCCGCCGACAGCGCGGCGGAGGGCACCCGTCCGGCGTCCGACCTGTCGGCGTCCGCGGACTACCGGGAGCACCTGGTGAGGGTGCTGACCCGCAGGGCCGTCCTCGCCGCGGCGGACCTGACATGAGGAGCGGACGCAGCGCATGACCTGGCCGGCGCACGGGATTCCGCCGGGGTGGACCGCCCCGGCGGGATCCTCCTGCGGGCCGCTTGCCGCGACGACGGCACGCGCCGGGGCGGTGGGGCCCCACGGCCCCGGCGCGTTCCGCCGTCGCGGCAATCTGCCCCCACGAACGAGCCTT
>NZ_JARAVO010000239.1:0-14573 GCF_033792805.1 Streptomyces sp. PA03-1a | reverse complement strand
GGCCTGCTGCACTCCCAGTTCGCGACGCTCGAACCGCTGGAGCCCGGTGAGGCCGGTGCCGTCGACCGGGACGACGGCACCGGCCTCACCGGGCTCCAGCGGTTCGAGCGTCGCGAACTGGGAGTGCAGCAGGCCCGCGGGCATGAAGTGCTCCATCCGCGCCGCCAGGCGCGCGGAGATGAGCTCCTCGGACCCGTCGAGGTGGAGGAAGAACAGCCCGGGGGTGTCCCGGCGCAGCCGGTCGCGGTAGCGGCGCCGCAGCGCCGAGCAGCTGACCACGCCGCCGCGGTCGCCGCGCTCGACGATCCACGCTGCGATGGCGTCCAGCCAGGGCGCCCGGTCCTCGTCGTCCAGCGGGTGCCCGGCCGACATCTTGGCGATGTTGGCGGGCGGGTGGAAGTCGTCCGCCTCGGCGTAGGGGACGCCCAGCCGCTCGGCGAGCAGCCCCCCGACGGTGGACTTGCCGGAACCGGACACGCCCATCACCACCACCAGGGGGCGGTGCGGGCCTTCCGGGCCTGCCTCGGTCATCACAGGTACCTCCTCGTCCGCATGACCGCCCCAGGAAACGCCATAGGTACTACTTATTCAAGTGCCTGAGATGAAATCGTCATACGAAGGAATCCCCGCATAGGCTGTCGCCCATGGATCGGCACGGAGAGCACGGCGGCCTGCACGCCCGTGTGCTGGCGGAACTCGGCCCCGCCATCGCCTCGGGCGCGTACCCGCCCGGCACCGTGCTGCGCATCGACGAGCTGGAGCGGCAGTACGGCGTCTCCCGCACCGTCGTCCGCGAGGCCGTACGCGTCCTGGAGGCCATGCACCTCGTCGAGTCGCGGCGCCGGGTCGGCATCACGGTGCGCCGCACCGAGGAGTGGAACGTCTTCGACCCGGCCGTCATCCGCTGGCGCCTCGCCGGCGCGGACCGGCCCCGGCAGTTGCGCTCGCTCACCATGCTGCGCACCGCCGTGGAGCCCGTCGCCGCCGCTCTGGCGGCGGCCGCCGCGAGCCCGGAGCAGTGCCGCGAACTGACCGTCCTCGCCGCCGAGATGGCCGCGGCCGGACGGGCCGCCGACCTCGCCGAGTACCTGGTGCACGACGTGGCCTTCCACCGCGTGATGCTCACGGCGTCCGGCAACGAGATGTTCGCCCGACTCGGCGACGTCGTCGCGGAGGTGCTCACCGGGCGCACCGAGCACCACGTCATGTTCAGCGCCCCCGACCCCGAGGCGGTCACCCTCCACGTCCGGGTGGCCGAGGCCGTCCGCGCCCGCGACGCGCGGTCCGCGGAGCGCCTGATGCGCGAGATCTGCGTCGGCGCGCTGCGCGAACTGGACGTCCTGGCCCCCTGACCGCGCGGGGTCAGCCGGTGGGGCCGGCGTGGCGGAGGATCGCGTCCACGGTCTCCTCCGGGGTCTGGCGGGAGGTGTCCAGCCAGAGGCCGATCCGCGGGGTGCCCGCGCGCAGGGCGCGGTCGAGGTCGGCGGGTGTCCATGCGCCGTAGGCCCGTTTGGCCCGGCCGGCCTCGCGGGCGGCGATCGCCTCCGGGGAGGGCACGAGGACCACGACGTGCAGCGGCCGGGTGCGCAACAGGGCTATCGTGCGCGGCAGTTCGTCGCCGAGGATGACGTCCTGCAGGACGGGGGTGAACCCTGACGCCGCGTACGCGTCCGCGCTCGCCGCCGCCAGGGAGTGACGCAGCCGCAGTTGCCGCAGCGCCTCCTCGGTCAGGCCCGCGACGTCCCCCGAGCCGTCGCCGGGCAGCGCCTCGGCCCGCCCGCCGACGATCATCCGCCGGAACGCGTCGCCCCGGACGTGCGCCGAGCGGGGCAGTCGCTCGGCCAGTGCCTGCGCCACGGTCGACTTCCCCGCCGCGGGGATCCCGGTGATCAGGAACATCGCTCGCACCTCACCGCTCTGCTCTTTCCGTCACCCCGCCGGACGCCGCGTGACGCCCAGGGCGACTCTATGTTCGAGACACGTCAAGCGGAACGTTTCGGCGGACCGAAAACCAGGTGACCGGCGGAGATGGGCGTGGTGCACTGGGGGCCATGACCACCGCGCCGGCCGCCCCGCCGCCCCAGCCGTACCGCTGGGTGCTGACGCGCGCCCGCGACGGTGCGCCGCCGGACCGGCTCGGCACCCTGACCGAGGGCGCCGCGCGCCCCCGCCTGTGGTACCTCCCCGAACTGGCCGCGTGCACGGGGAAGGTGCTCGCCCGCACGGGCGGCGCCGACCTGTGCTTCGTCGGCCGCTCCCTGGACAGCATGTACGACCTGCTGACCGGCGCCTTCGAAGGCTCGTCCCGGGAAGGGCGGTTGCTGCGCCTGCCACTGTCGTTGCGCCTGCGCCCGGTTCCGGCGCCCGCCCACATTGCCCGCCTGCGCGAGCACCTCGCCTGCGCCGGGCTCGCGCCGCACGCCCTGGCCCGCCGCACCCGGCCGGTGGCACTGGTCGACCTGGTCTCCGAGGGCGGCACCTACGACACGCTCTTCGCCGCCCTCGCCGACTGGGTGCGCGAGAGCCGCGAGCCGTGGCCGGTGATCCGCCGCAAGCTGCGCTTCGTCGGGGTGACGGCCCGCCGGCGGACCAGCCCCCACACCTGGCGCTGGCAGCAGCACACGGCGGGCGGCTGGGCCCGGGCCCTGCCGGCCGGGCACGTCGTCGGGGTGTCCCTTGACCCCTGGGTGTGGTCGTACCTCGGGAACGAGCAGGCCAAGCTGCAGCCCTCCTTCCCGCCGCCGCGCTGGTTCGACGCGTACGCCGCGGACCCCTGGCACGGACCGGACCTCCCGGCGGCGCTGGCCGAATCGCTGGCCCTGATCCAGGCGGGGCGCGGACGCCCGGTGCGCGAGGAACTGGTGCGGGTGATCGCGGGGGAACCCGGTTACGCGGACCGCGAGGTCCGCGCCCTCGTCGCCCCACTGCGCGGCCTGAAGCCGCCCCGCTCCCGTCCTCGGGCCGGTTCCCGCGCCCGGCCCGGCCGGCGCCGGGCCTGAGGCCTAGCGGTCCTTGCCGCGTGCCTCCATGACCGGGCGGAGCCGCTCCAGCAGTGCGTAGAGGGCCGCTTGCTCCGCCGCGTCCAGGGTGTCCAGCGCCCCGTGGGTGGCCTGCATCTCGTCGCGGACGCGGCGGATGGTCTCGCGCCCGAGATCGGTGGCCACGACGTTCTTGACCCGGCGGTCGCTGGCGCTCACCTCGCGGCGGACGAAGCCGTGCGCCTCGAGACGGTCGACGATGCCGGTGACGTTGGACGCGTCGCACACCAGCCGCTCGGCCAGGCCGCGCATGGGCACCGGGCCGCCCAGCTGGGCGAGCACCTTGGCCTGCATGGAGGTCAGCCCGTGCCGGGCGGCCGCGGCGGCGAAGTCCTGCCACTGGGCGGTGCCGATGGCGGCGAGCAGCTCCAGCAGCTCGATCTTGGTGGGCTGCGCGGTCGTCGCGGCGGTCGGGGCGCTCATGTCTGCGAGTGTACTCAAAAGCTTGAAATGGTAAATCATTAGCTTGACGTCTTCAAGCGTCGGCCCACGGGCGGGCCGCCCCCCGCCGGGACGTGCCGCCCTCAGCGGGGCGTGAGGAAGACCAGCAGCGCGCCCGCGACGGCCAGGACCAGGACGCTCAGCACGGCCCGGGCCGCCGTCCCCGGCGTCATCGCGGCGGGCCGCGCGGAGCCCAGGGCGGCGATCCGCCGCTGGGCGGTGACGGTGAACGCCAGCCACACCAGTGCGCACAGCGAGAGCCCCAGCAGTCCGGCCGGCGGCGCCCCGTGCAGCACCGCCTCGCGTCCGGCCAGCAGCGCCGCCACCGCGAAGGCCAGCGTGGTGCGCCGCCAGGCCAGCCGGGTCCGCTCTGGCTGCAGGCCCGGGTCCCGCGGGGTGTCGCCGCCGGGGGCCGTCATCAGCCCGCCCACCCCAGCGTCACCGTGAGCAGCATCGCCACGGCCACCAGGGCCACCAGCACCGCCAGCAGGGCGGGGAAGCGCGAGACGGGCAGGTCCTCCCCGCGCCGCATCGCCCGCTCGCAGCGCACCCAGTGGTTCACCGCGCGGACCGCGCACATCGCCCCGCCGACCACCAGCACCACCGCGAGCGTCACCCGGACCGGCCGGCGCAGGTCCCGCAGGAACTGGTCGACCGCGAAGCCGCCGCCCACCAGCGCGAGCGCGGTGCGCAGCCAGGCGAGGAAGGTCCGCTCGTTGGCCAGCGAGAAGCGGTAGTCCGGCGTCGTCCCCTCGGTCCCTACCCGTGCCGGGGCGAACCAGAGGGCGACCGCCCCGGCAGCGGCCCGCACATGCTTGATCACGGCCCCACAGTACCGAGCGCCATCGCGGTGGGCGCGTCCTGGGACGGGCCGCCGGCCGGCGTAGTGTATCAACTGATCCAGAAATGGTAGGCTCGCGCCATGGCGCGCACCAGGGAGTTCGACATCGACCAGGCCCTCGACCGTGCCATGGACCTGTTCTGGCGCCGCGGCTACGCGGCGACGTCGCTCCAGGACCTGCTGGCCGAGCTCTCCATCGGCAGCGGCAGCCTCTACGCCGCCTTCGGCTCCAAGGACAAGCTCTACGCCCGCGCCCTGGAGCGCTACTGCTCCCGGTACGCCGGCGGGCTCGTCGAACTGCTCGAGAACGCGGACGAGGTCCGCCCCGCCGTCCGCACCGCGCTGGAGCAGATGGTCGAGGCCGACCTGGAGGACCCCGAACGGGGCTGTCTGCTGGTCAACGCCGCCACCGAGCGCGGCGACGACCCCGACACCGTCGACCGCGTCACCGTCACCATGCGCCTGCTGGAGTCCGCCCTCGCGGCGGCGCTGGAGAAGGCGAAGGCCCGGGGGGAGCTGTCCGCCGACAAGGAGCCGGTGGAACTGGCCCGTTTCCTCACCACCTTCGTCCAGGGCCTGCGCGTCGTGGGCCGGGCCCGCCTCGGCCGGGCCTTCGTCGAGGACGCCGTCGGGACCGCCCTGCGCTCCCTGGACTGAACGCGCCGGACCCGCCCGGAACCGGGGCGGCGCCCGGCGGTGTCCCCCTCACCATGGGACCGATCGTCACCGGCGTCCGCCGGCTCGTGCTCTTCGGCTGGACGGAGGCACGCTGCTGCGCCTTCGCCGTCGCGCTGATGGCGGGCGTGGCCGGCTCGCGGCTGCTGCCGCCGCTGCCCGTCGCCCGCTACGACCTGCTGCTCTGCTACGGGGTGGCGCTCAGCGCGCTGTTCTGGGCCTGCGGCTGGGAGCGCGGCCGTGACGTCGCCGTCATCGCGGTGTGCCACGCCGTCGGGCTGCTCTTCGAACTCGTCAAGGTGCACCTGGGCTCCTGGAGCTACCCCGAACCCGCGCTCACCAAGTTCGGCGGCGTCCCGCTGTACGGGGGCTTCCTCTACGCCGCCGTCGGCAGCTACGTGTGCGCGGCCTGGCGGCTGTTCGAGCTGGGCCTGACCGGCTACCGCCGCCGCGCCATGACGATCCTGGCCGCGGCGGTCTACCTCAACTTCTTCACCCACCACTGGCTGCCCGACGCGCGGTGGCTGCTGGCCGTCCTGCTGCTCTGGACGACGGCGGGCACCTGGGTGCACTTCACCGTCGACGGGGTGCGCCTGCGGATGCCGCTGGCGCTCTCCTTCGTCCTCATCGGCTTCTTCCTCTGGGTCGCGGAGAACGCCGCCACCTACGTCGGCGCCTGGCGCTACCCCGACCAGGACCACGGCTGGGTGCCGGTGTCCCTCGCCAAGTTCGGCGCCTGGGCGCTGCTGATCAGCGTCACCTTCGTCGTCGCCAGTCGCGCAGTCGGTGCCAGGCCTCCAGGCCGTCGGGCACCCATTCCCGCTCCGGCAGGAGGCGTTCCAGTTCCTCCTCCGTCACGAAGTCGTACCAGGCGACCTCCTCGGCCTGCGGTACGACCGGCGGACCGCAGCGCACCTCGTACACCCGGGACCACCAGGTGTGACCCGCCGCCGCCCCCGTCCCCTCGTACAGGAAGCTGAACAGCGGCGTCGGACGCGGCAGACCGCAGACCCCCAGTTCCTCCTCCGCCTCGCGCAGCGCCGCGTCGTCGTACTCCTCGCCCGCGCCCACCACACCGCCGACGAACATGTCGTGGAGGGAGGGGAAGACCAGCTTCTCCGCGGTGCGGCGGTGCACGAACACGCGCCCCTCGCCGTCCCTGGCCAGGACGAAGACGCAGCGGTGCCGCAGGCCGCGCGCGGTGGCCTCGCCGCGCGTCGCCCGGCCGACCACCCGGTCCTGCTCGTCCACGATGTCCAGCAGCTCGTCCGCCGAGCGCGGAGCGTCCTCCATGGTGCCTCCCGTCCTTCGCCGTGCCCGTGGGCCGGGTACGCGCCCCATGATCGGCCCCGGGGCGGGTTCCGGCCAAGCTCCCCGGCCCGGGCCCCGGCGCCGTCGTACGCGCGCAGAATCGGGGTCATGACGACCGCTCACACGAAGGTGCCGGGCCCGGCGGGGGTGCCGCTGCTCGGGTCGATGTTCGACCTGCTGCGCGAGCCCCTCGACACCTACGAGCGCGCGCGGCGCGACCACGGGGACCTCGTCCGCTTCAGCGCCGGCCCACCGGGGCTGCGCGCCGAGGTGCACGCGGTGTTCTCACCCGAGGGCGCCCAGCAGGTGCTGGCGACCGAAGCGGCCGGCTTCCGCAAGGACAGCCCGTTCTACGAGGAGGTCCGGCAGTCCTTCGGCAACGGGCTCCTCACCAGCCAGGACGCCGACTACCAGCGGCAGCGCAGGCTGCTGCAGCCGCTGTTCACCCCGCGCCGCGTCGACGGCTACGCGGGCGCCGTCACCGCCGAGGCCGCCGCCCTCGTCGCCGACTGGCACCACGCGCCCGACGGCACCGTCGACGTCCTGGAGGAGATGCACGGCCTCACCCTCCGCACGATCGCCCGCGTCCTGTTCGGCGGCGCGATCGAGCCGGCCGTCGACACCGTCCGCCGCCGCATGCCGGTCGTCAACGACTACGTCCGGCGGCGCGGCTTCGCCCCGGTGCGGACCCCCCGCCACTGGCCGACCCCCGGCAACCGGAGGGCGGCGGCCGCCACCGCCGAGCTGTACGCGGTCTGCGACGCGATCATCGAGCGCCGCCGCGCGGAGGGCGGTGACGGCCAGGACCTGCTCTCCCTGCTCGCCTCGGCCCGGGACGAGGACGGACGTCCCCTCGACCCCGCCGAGATCCGCGACCAGGTGCTGATCTTCCTCCTCGCCGGCCACGAGACGACCGCCACCTCGCTCGCCTTCGCCCTGCACCTGCTCGCCCGTCACCCCGAGGCACAGGGCCGGGCCCGGGAGGAGATCGACCGCGTCCTCGGTGGACGCGTCCCGGCGGCCGCGGACCTCGACGCCCTGCCGTACGTCACGGCGGTCCTCAAGGAGGCCATGCGCCTGTACCCGGCCGCGCCCGTCATCGGCCGCCGCTCGGCCGCCGCCACCCGCGTCGGCGGCCACCTCGTCCCGGCCGGCGCGGACGTCATCGTCGTCCCCTGGGTGATCCACCGCCACCCCGGCCACTGGCCGGAGCCCGGGCGCTTCGACCCCGGCCGCTTCACCCCGCAGGCGGAGGCCGCCCGCCACCGCTACGCCTGGCTCCCCTTCGGCGGCGGCCCCCGCGCCTGCATCGGCAGGCACTTCTCCCTGCTGGAGTCCGTGCTCGCCCTCGCCGTGCTGCTGCGCGGACACGAACTCACCGCCGTCGACCACGACGTCCCCCTCGGCGCCGGCATCACCCTCCAGGCCCGCGGACCGGCCCGCTGCCGCCTCACGCCCCGCGCGGGGGTGTGACCGGCGGGCCGCCGGACCGCGCCCCGGACCCCGGGGCCGGTCCGCCGGAACCCTTCATCCGCGCACGCCGGGGCCGGTAGCGTGCCGCACGCGGGCGCCGCCGCTCCGTTCGCGCCGCGACGAGGCGTGTGCGAGCGTGGCCGGAGGCGTATCCGCACACGCCGCGGGTAGGGAAACGGGGCCCCGAACGGTCCTACGGAGGCGAGTGATGAAGCGACCCAGGATCCTGGTCGTCGGCGGCGGCTTCGCGGGCATGGAGTGCGTGCACCGGCTGGAGCGGCGGCTGACTCAGGACGAGGCCGAGATCACCCTGGTCACGCCCTGGAGCCACCAGCTCTACCTGCCCCTGCTCCCGCATGTCGCCGCCGGCGTGCTCACCCCCCAGGCGGTCGCCGTCCCGCTGCGCCGCATGGTGCACCGCAGCGAGGTCATACCCGGGCGGGCGATCGGGGTCGACCCGGCCGCCAAGGCCGTCGTCATCAAGAAGATCACCGACGAGGAGCTCGTCAGGGAGTACGACTACCTCGTGCTGGCCCCCGGAAGCGTGACCCGCACCTTCGACATCCCCGGCCTCAGCGAGTACGGCCGCGGCATGAAGACCCTGGCCGAGGCGGCGTACATCCGCGACCACGTCATCGCCCAGCTGGACCTGGCGTCCGCCACCACGGACCAGGCCGAGCGTGAGTCGCGGCTGCAGTTCGTCGTCGTCGGCGGCGGCTACGCGGGCACCGAGACGGCGGCGGTTTTGCAGCGGCTGACCACGGCGGCGGCCAAGCGCTACCCGCGCCTCGATCCGGCCCTCATCAAGTGGCACCTGATCGACATCGCGCCCCGCCTGATGCCCGAACTCGGCGAGAAGCTCGGCCTGAAGGCGCTGCAGATCGTCAGCGAGCGCGGGGTCGAGGTCTCCCTCGGCGTGTCCGTCGCCGCGGTCACCCCCGACACCGTGACCTTCACCGACGGACGCAAGCTGCCCTGCCGCACCCTCATCTGGACCGCCGGCGTCGTCTCCAGCCCCCTGGTGGCCACGCTGGGCACCGAGACCGTCAAGGGCCGGCTCGTCACCGACCCCGAGATGTGCATCCCCGGCGCCGACGGGGTCTTCGCCCTCGGTGACTCGGCCGCCGTCCCCGACCTCGACGTGGGCGGTGGCGCGGTCTGCCCGCCCACCGCCCAGCACGCCATGCGGCAGGGCAAGGCCGTCGCCGAGAACGTCGTCGCGGCACTGCGTGGCCGCCCCCTTCAGCCGTACCGGCACAAGGACCTCGGGCTCGTCGTCGACCTCGGCGGGGTCGAGGCGGTCTCCAAGCCGCTCGGCATCCCGCTCAGCGGTCTCCCCGCCCAGGTCGTCGCCCGCGGCTACCACCTCGGTGCGCTGCGCACCTTCCCCGCGCGCTTCCGTGCCGCCGCGGGCTGGTTCCTCAACGCCGTCGCCGGGGACGACTTCGTCCGCACCGGCTTCCAGGCCCGTAGGCCGGCCGCGCTGAAGGACTTCGAGGTCACCGACATCTACCTCTCGCCGGAGGAGATCCGCCGCCACGTCGAGTCGCTGCGCGCGACGGCCGCTTGACCGCCCCACACGTGCACCACCCCCACCCACATCTCGAACGCCCACATCTGAACACCGACACCGCTGACGGCGAGGGACATGACCCAGCGACGTGAGACCCTGCGCATCGCCAACTGCTCCGGCTTCTACGGCGACCGCCTGTCGGCCGCCCGCGAGATGGTCGAGGGCGGCCCGATCGACGTACTGACCGGCGACTACCTCGCCGAGCTGACGATGCTGCTGCTCTGGAAGGCCCGGCAGCGCGACCCCGAGGCCGGCTACGCCCTGTCCTTCCTCGCCCAGATGGGCGACGTCCTCGCCACCTGCCTGGACCGCGGCATCAAGATCGTCGTCAACGCGGGCGGGCTCAACCCCGCAGGTCTCGCCGGAAAGCTCCGCGAACTGGCCGCCCTGGCAGGGCTGAGCCCCTCCGTCGCCCACCTGGAGGGCGACGACCTGCTCGACCGGCTGCCCGGACTCCAGCGCGAGGGCCACCCGTTCGCCCACCTGGCCACCGGGCTCCCGCTCGCCGACGCGGACGTGCGCCCGCTCACCGCCAACGCCTACCTCGGCGCCTGGGGCATCACCGAGGCGCTGCGCGCCGGGGCGGACGTCGTCATCTGCGGCCGCGTCACCGACGCCTCCCTGGTGGTCGGTCCCGCCGCCTGGGCCTTCGACTGGGCCACCGACGACTGGGACCGGCTCGCCGGCGCGGTCACCGCCGGGCACATCATCGAGTGCGGGGCCCAGGCCACCGGCGGCAACTACTCCTTCTTCACCGAGGTCGAACGGCCCGTGCGCCCCGGTTTCCCCATCGCCGAGCTGCGGCCCGACGGCTCCAGCGTCATCACCAAGCACGCGGGCACCGGGGGCGCGGTCACCGTCGACACGGTCACCGCCCAGCTGCTGTACGAGATCGACCGCCCCGCCTACCTCAACCCCGACGTCGTCACCCGCTTCGACACCGTGACCCTGGAACAGGAGGGTCCCGACCGGGTCCTGGTCTCCGGCGCCCGCGGCGAACCCGCCCCCGACACCCTCAAGGTGTGCCTCAACCACCATGGCGGCTACCGCAACACGGCCACCTTCGTGCTCACCGGCCCCGACATCGAGGCCAAGGTCCGGTTCGCCGAGGCGTCCCTGCTCGACGCGACCGGCGGCCCGTCCGGCTTCGAGACGTACGACGTCCGCACCGAACCCACCGCCACCGGCGCCCGGCTCACCCTCACCGTCAAGGACCCCGACAAGGACAAGGTCGGCCGCTCCCTGTTCGGCGCCGTCGTCGGCACGGGCCTGTCCACCGCGCCCGGGCTGCACATGGAGCACTTCTCGCCCAGGCCCACCGAGTACGGCGTCCACTGGCCGGCCCTCGTCCCCGCCGCCCTCGTCCACCCCGAGGTCGTGCTGCAGGACGGCACCCGCGTCCCCGTGCCGCGCCCGCCCGTCACGTCGGTACGCGTCCCCGCGCAGCCCCCGGCTCCGCCCGCTCCGGCGACAAGGGCGGCGACGCCAACGTCGGCCTGTGGGCCCGCGACGACGCCGCCTACGGCTGGCTGCGCGACTGGCTGGACGTCGAACGGCTGCGCGCCCTGCTCCCGGAGACCGCCAAACTCGCCGTCAGCCGCTACGAGCTGCCCAACCTGCGCGCCCTGAACTTCGTCGTCCACGGCCTGCTCGGCGACGGCGTCGCCGCCTCCACCCGCCCCGACCCGCAGGCCAAGGGGCTCGGCGAGTACCTGCGCGGGCTGGAGGCCGACATCCCCGCGGTGCTCGTACCCGGGCAGCGCCGCGAGGCATGATCGCGCCATGAGCAACCTCGACCTCCATCCCGCGCCCGCCACGTGCGGCGGGCGTGAGGACGTGTCCGCGAAGCCCGTCCACGACCTGCTCACCGGACGCCTCGTGCCGCTCGGCGAGAGCAGCGTCGTACGCCGTCTGCTGCCCAACCTCGGCCGCCGCATGGTCGGCGCCTGGTGCTTCGTCGACCACTACGGTCCCGACGACGTCGCCGACCAGCCCGGCATGCAGGTGCCCCCGCACCCGCACATCGGGCTGCAGACCGTCAGCTGGCTCCACGAGGGCGAGGTGCTGCACCGCGACACCCTCGGCAGCCTGCAGACCGTACGGCCGAGGGAACTGGGCCTGATGACCTCGGGCCGGGGCATCGCCCATTCGGAGGAGTCCCCGCGCGAGCACGCCCGCCTCCTGCACGGCGCCCAGTTGTGGGTCGCCCTCCCGGACGCGGCCCGGCACCGCGAGCCCGCCTTCGAGCACCACGCCGGCCTGCCGGTGCTGAACGGCGGCCAAGGGCTCACCGCCACGGTGATCCTCGGCGAGGTGGACGGCGCGGCCTCGCCCGGCACCGTGCACACGCCCCTCGTCGGCGCCGACCTCGCCCTCGCCGCGGGCACCGACGTGACGCTGCCGCTGGAGCGGGACTTCGAGTACGCGGTGCTGTCGATGTCCGGCCGGGCCGACGTCGACGGTGTGCCCGTCGAGGCCGGTTCGATGCTCTACCTGGGCTGCGGCCGCACCGGACTGCCGCTGCGCGCGGACACCGACGCGGGCCTGATGCTGCTCGGGGGCGAGCCGTTCGAGGAGAAGCTCGTCATGTGGTGGAACTTCGTCGCCCGCGACGGCGAGGAGATCGCCCGTGCCCGCGAGGAGTGGAACTCCGGCAGTGCCTTCGGCACCGTGCACGGCTACGACGGCGACCGCCTCCTCGCCCCGGAGCTCCCCGCGACCCCGCTCAAACCCCGCGGACGCGAACGCTGACCGCCGCGCGGCGGTGGCCGCCTCGACCGCCTTGGAGGGACCGGCGACGGGTCAGCGCTGGGCCGACCGCATGCACTGCGTCCATTGGGGTCTCCCTGGCCGGTTGCATGGGCCGCGCCGAGGCGTGCGGTCGCGTGAACTCGCCAGCCAGGGCAGGCCTCCTGGGCGGCGTTCGGATTCTCGAGGTCCGCGCGCGGGGGCGGCGGACGCCCGCTGGGCGCTGACCGGCCGTGAGGGCCCGCGGCCGCCGACGTGTGTGCGCTTCGCGAACTCGCTCACCGTCTCGGCGTCCTGGAGTGCCCTGCTCGCCGATGCCCCGCTCGCTGCGGCGGGCGTACTCCGGGTACTGACCGGCCGCGAGGGGCCCGCGGTCCTCCGCGGCGCCGTCGCGGCCTGCGCGGAGGCGCTGCGCCGCGCCGTCGCCGTGTGCGGTTCCAAGGGTCCCCCCGAGGCATGCGCGAACTCGCCCACCGGGCCGGTCTCCTGGGCGCGCCCGATTCGCGGTGGCGTCGCCGGGCCGACAGGGACCCGCGCCGACCTTGCGGACTGCGCGGCTGTGGCCGGCTCGACCCTCGTGGAGGGCCGGTGCTCCCGCGCGGGGTGCGGGCGCGTCGTGCTGCTCCGTCGCGGAGACCTGAGGCCCCTGGCGTCCCCCTCGCGATCGGTGCGGCCGTGGTACTGCGCCGCACGGCCGGCCCGGCGGGCTCCGTGGGTCCCGCCGAGGCGTGCGTGTCACGCGAACGCGCCTGCCGCGCGGCCTTCCGGGACGGCTCCCCGCCGCGGCGCGGGGCGGCGCTGCTTCCTGGCTTCCCCGGCCACGGGGCCCGAGACGCCGGGCGGCGGTTCCCGGCCGACTCGGAGGACCCTGCGGACGCGTACACGCCGCGCGAATTCCCACCGCCGGCCTTCCCAGGCGCCCTCCGGGTCGTCACGTCCGCGAGGCGCCGGGGGTCCCGTGCCGCCCGGCGGCCCGGGACCCCCGGCGGACCGGGCCGTCCGCCGGCAAGCGCCCGCGCTGTCAGACGCGGAAGACCGCCCCGACGAACTCCGTCAGCAACCGTTCCTTGAGCGGTACGGGCAGTCCGTCGAGCAGCGCCAGTACCGGGGCCATGCGGTGTGGCAGCCCGGTGCCGCCGCCCATGCCGGCGAAGGCCAGTACCGCCTCCACCTCCTCCGGTCCGAGGGTGGCCGGGTCGAGTTCCGCAGCGAACTGCGCGACCGCCGGGTCCACCGTCACCGGGTCCAGGGCGCGGGCCGCCTTCAACGCCGCGTCCAGGTCGGTGAGGAGCGCGTCCACCAGACCGGCCGCCGCGGGGGTCAGGGTCAGGTGCAGATTGGGCGGCAGCCCGTCGAAGGACAGCTGCGGCTGCAGGTACCAGCCGCGTTCGCGCATCTCGTCGGCGAGGTGGAGCAGCAGGCTCAGGTCCGGTGTGCCGTCGGCACCGAGCAGCGTGAACGCGAGGAGCCCGGCCTGGGGATCGCCCAGCACCCGCACGCCCTCGACGGCGCGCAGCCCCGGCAGCAGCCGGTCGGCGGCCGCGGCGGTGCGCTCGGCAAGCGCGCGGTAGCCGTCCTCGCCGATGTGCCGCTGCACGGCCCACGCCTGGGCCAGCAGCCCGGCCGACTTGGTGCCCTGCACGGTGGGGTTGACCACGGGGTAGCCCGGCCAGCCCGCGTGCGCGAAGTACTGGTGGCGGCGCAGTTCGGCGTCCCGGTAGAGCACCACGGAGGCGCCCTTGTCGGCGTAGCCGTACTTGTGCAGGTCCACCGAGAGCGAGGTCACCCCGGGCACCGACAGGTCGAAGGCCGGCACGTCCCGCCCGGCGCGCCGCAGGTAGGGCAGCAGCCAGCCGCCGATGCACGCGTCGACGTGGCAGAGCACGCCGCGGCCGGCCGCCGCGGCGGCGATCTCCGCGACCGGGTCGACCACCCCGTGGGCGTACGAGGGCGCCGAGGCCACCACCAGCGCCGTGCGGTCGGTGATCGCGGCCGCCACGGCCGCCGCGTCGGCCCGCAGCGTGTCCCGGTCCACCGGCACCACCACGGTCTCCAGACCGAGGTAGGCGGCGGCCTTGTGGAAGGCGGCGTGCGCGGTGGAGGGCAGGACCAGCTGCGGCGCGGTCACCGCGCGCACCGCGCGGGCGTGGTCCCGGGCGGTCTTCACGGCCAGCAGGATCGACTCGGTGCCGCCGCTGGTGAAGGTGCCCTGGGCGCCGGGCGTGCCCAGCAGGGCCACGGCGGCGGCGATCAGGTCGTTCTCCAGTCGGGCGACGCTGGGGAAGACCGTCATGTCCAGCCCGTTGACGGTGGCGAACGCCGCGTACGCCGAGGCGGCCAGCTCGTCCACGCCGGACAGCCCGGAGTCGTAGACGTAGGCGAAGGTGCGGCCGCCGCGGGTGGGGGCGTCGTCCGCGCGCAGCTCACGCAGCTGCGCCAGCACCTCGCCGGCGGGGCGGCCCTGGGGGGGGGC
>NZ_JARAVO010000238.1:0-14594 GCF_033792805.1 Streptomyces sp. PA03-1a | reverse complement strand
CCGGTGGGGGTGACGGGCGGGGATGGGGCCGGATCAGCCGAGCAGCGAACGGCCGATGATCTCCTTCATGATCTCCGTGGTGCCGCCGTAGATGGTCTGGATGCGTCCGTCGGTGAAGGCCTTGGCGATCGGGAACTCGCTCATGTAGCCGTAGCCGCCGTGCAGTTGCAGACAGCGGTCGGTGACCCGCTTCTGCAGTTCCGTCGCCCACCATTTGGCCATCGACGCGTGCACCGCGTCGAGGCGGCCCGCCGCGTGCTCGCCGATGCAGCGGTCGACGAAGGTGCGCGTGACGGCGCATTCGGTGGCCATCTCGGCGATCTCGAACCGTATGTGCTGGAGCCGGGCGAGCGGCCGGCCGAAGGCCTCGCGCTCCTTGACGTAGGTGGTGGTGAGGTCCAGCAGGTGCTCGGCGGCGGCCGCCGCGGCGACGGCGATCGTGAGCCGCTCCTGGGCGAGGTTGGCCATCAGGTGGAAGAAGGCCTGGTTCTCGGTGCCGAGCAGGTTCTCCTTGGGCACCCGTACGTCGTGGAAGAAGAGCTCGGCGGTGTCCTGGGCCTTCTGGCCGATCTTGTCCAGGTTGCGGCCGCGTTCGAAGCCGGGCATGCCGCGCTCCACGACGAGGAGGCTCAGCCCGCGCGCACCGCCTTCGGGGGTGGTGCGCGCGACGACCACGACGAGGTCGGCGAGGATCCCGTTGGAGATGAAGGTCTTGGAGCCGTTGAGGACGTAGGCGTCGCCCGCGTCGGTGGCGGTGGTGCGGATGCCCTGCAGGTCGGAGCCCGCACCGGGCTCGGTCATGGCGATGGCCGTGATGGTCTCGCCGCTGCAGAAGCCGGGCAGCCAGCGCCGTTTCTGCTCCTCGGTGGCCAGTCCGGTCAGGTACGGGCCGATGACGTCGTTGTGCAGGCCGAGGGCGAGCCCGTGTGCCCCGGCGCGGGCGAACTCCTCCGCCAGCACGACCGCGTAGCGGAAGTCGTCGCTGCCCCCGCCGCCGTACTCCTCGGGGACGGCCGGGCCGAGCAGGCCCTGGCGGCCGGCGGCGAGCCAGGCCTCGCGGTCGACGATGCCGGCCTTCTCCCAGCGCTCGTGGTGCGGCACCACCTCCTTGGCGAGGAAGGTCCGCACGGTCTCCCGGAACGCCTCGTGCTCGGCCGTGAAGAGGTCGCGCTGCATGCTTGTGCCTGCCTTCCGCCGGTGGCCCGGCTACGGGAGCCGGTCCCCGGCCTGCTCGACGAGGGTGGTGCTGGGCGGCGCGGCCCCTGGGGCGGGCGCCGGCAGGTCCCAGTCGCGGGCGACCTCGGCCGTGTGCGCGCCGGGCATCGCGGGCGGCCGGCGCAGCACGCCGGGGGTGGCGGAGAAGCGCGGGGCGGGAGCGGGCTGGGTGGTGCCGCCGGCGTCGGCGAAGGTGCCGCGGGCGGCCAGGTGGGGGTGGGCCGCGGCCTCCGCCAGCGACAGCACCGGCGCCGTGCAGGCGTCGCTGTCCTCGAAGACCTCCGTCCACTCCTGGCGGGTACGGGACTTGAAGCGGGCCGCGATCACGGCGCGCAGCTCGTCCCAGCGTCCGAGGTCGCCCCGGTCCGGCGCGTCCTGGGGGAGGTCGAGCAGCCGGGCGAACTCCGCGTAGAAGGCGGGTTCCAGGGCGCCGACGGCCATCCAGCCGCCGTCGGCGGTCTCGTAGACGGCGTAGTAGGGGCAGCCGCCGTCCAGCAGGTTGGCGCCGCGCCGGTCCTGCCAGCCGCCCGCGGCGACCATGCCGCGGATCATCGCGCCGAGGTGGGCGACGCCGTCGACGATGGCCGCGTCGACGACCTGTCCGGTGCCGGTGGCGCGGGCGTGGTGCAGGGCCGCGAGGACGCCGGTGACGAGGTAGAGGGAGCCGCCCGCGTAGTCGCCGAGCAGGTTGGCCGGGATGGCGGGCGGTCCGTCGCCGGAGCCGATCATCCCGAGGGCCCCGGCGACGGCGATGTAGCCGATGTCGTGCCCGGCGCGCGGGGCGAGCGGCCCGTCCTGGCCCCAGCCGGTCATCCGGCCGTAGACGAGGCGGGGGTTGCGGGCGTGGCAGTCGGCGGGACCGACGCCGAGGCGTTCGGCGACGCCGGGGCGGTTGCCCTCCAGCAGGATGTCGGCGCGGGCGGCGAGGTCCAGGACCAGCCGGGCGCCCTCCTCGCTCTTGAGGTCGGCGACCACGGAGCGTTTGTTGCGGTTGGTGACGTCGTGCGCCGGGTCGATGCCGAGCCGTGAGCCACCGGGCCGGTCGACGCGGACGACGTCGGCGCCGAGGTCGCCGAGCAGCATGGCGGCGAACGGGGCCGGCCCGATGCCGGCCAGCTCCACCACGCGCACACCGGCGAGCGGCCCGCCGGCGGAGGCCGCTTCCCCGGGTCGCGTTCCCGCCTCGGTCATCGGGGGCCTCCGGCTTCGCAACGAGCATGACAGTATTGCTGTAACACTGGCGATGCTATGGATGCGCGATGCCGTTGACAAGGGCGGCAGCCCCGGCGGGCCGCGGTTCGTGTGAGGATCACCGCCATGGAGGAGGCACAGTGGCACAGGTGACGGACGTGGCGCCGCCGGACGACGCCGTACGGGTGAGGGAGCTCTGGCAGGGCCTGGGCCTGCCGGGGATCGTGGACGTGCACACGCACTTCATGCCGGACCGCGTGCTGGCCAAGGTCTGGGCGTACTTCGACTCCGCCGGCCCGCTCACGGGCCGGCCGTGGCCCATCGCGTACCGCACCGACGAGGACGCGCGGGTGGCCACGCTCCGGGCGTTCGGGGTGCGCGCCTTCACCTCGATGCTCTACCCGCACAAGCCCGCGATGGCCGCCTGGCTGAACTCCTGGGCCGCCGGCTTCGCCGCCCGGACGCCCGACTGCCTGCACACGGCGACCTTCTTCCCGGAGCCGCAGGCGCCGGGCTACGTCCGGCAGGCGCTGGAGGCGGGCGCCCGGGTCTTCAAGTGCCACGTCCAGGTCGGGGCCTTCGACCCCAACGACCCGCTGCTCGACCCCGTCTGGGGGCTGCTCGCGGACAGCGGCGTCCCCGTCGTCACCCACTGCGGGTCGGGCCCCGTCCCCGGCCGCCACACCGGTCCCGGCCCGATCGCGCGGCTGCTGGCCCGGCACCCCCGGCTGCGGCTGGTCGTCGCCCACATGGGGATGCCCGAGTACGGGGCGTTCCTGGACCTCGCCGGGCGGTACGAGGGCGTGCACCTG
This sequence comes from Streptomyces sp. PA03-1a, assembly GCF_033792805.1. Lineage (NCBI taxonomy): Bacteria > Bacillati > Actinomycetota > Actinomycetes > Kitasatosporales > Streptomycetaceae > Streptomyces > Streptomyces sp. PA03-1a. The sequence goes on along the minus strand of NZ_JARAVO010000238.1, from coordinate 11,376 downwards.
GACACGACGATGGCCTTCACGGACTTCAGCGAGGCCGCGGCGCCCTTCCCGCCCCCGGAGCGCAAGCGGCTGGCCGACCTCGGGGAGCGCGTCCTGTTCGGCAGCGACTTCCCCAACATCCCGTACGCGTACCCGCACGCCCTGGAGGCGCTGACGCGGCTGGAGCTGGGCGACGCGTGGACGCGGGGCGTCCTGCACGGCAACGCCGTCCGGCTGTTCGGGCTCGCCGGGTGACGCCGCCCCTGCGGCCCGGCGGCCCCGAAGCGCTCACCACGGCGCGGCTGGTCCTCGAACCGCTGCGGGTCGAGCACGCCGAGGAGATGGCCGCCGTGCTCGGCGACCCCGGGCTCCACGAGTTCACCGGTGGCGCTCCGTACGACGCACCGGGCCTGCGCGCCCGCTACGCCCGCCTGGTCGCCGGCTCCGGGGACCCGAGCGTGTCCGGGTGGAACTGGGTGGTCCGGCTCCGCGCGGACGACCGCCTCGCGGGCACCGTGCAGGCGACGGTGGCGTGGGACACGCCGGACGGCACGGTCGCGGAGGTCGCGTGGGTGGTCGGCACCCCCTGGCAGGGCCGGGGCATCGCCACCGAGGCGGCCGTCGTCCTCGTCACCTGGCTCGCCGTGCTCCCCGTGGACCGCGTCGTCGCCCACGTCCACCCCGGGCACCGGGCGTCCGGGGCGGTCGCCGCGGCGGCGGGCCTGGCCGCCACGTCCCTCGTCGTGGACGGCGAGACCCGCTGGCAGCGCGACGTCACCCCGCGATCCGACGCGACACGGGGCTGACCCACTCGGCGGGTGCTGCCGGGCCGCCGGGCCCGTGCGGCGGCCCGTGCGGCGGCCCGTGCGGCGCTCCGACGGAAGGGGGCGCGGCGCCGGGACGGCTGAGGCAGCAGGGTGGCGGTCACGGCCGTACCGCATGCAGGGCGCCCCAGGCGCCTCGGGCAGGCTCATCGGGAGCGGGCGAAGGGGCTCCCCGCTCACCGCAGTCCGGAACGACGACACCGGCGGGCGGCCACGGACGCCATTGCAGCCGTCGGCCGCCGGCGTGATGAAGGATGTCCCCGCCCGGAACATCCCGCTACGTCCCGCCGCACGCCACCGGAGGTACCCCGCATGGCGCCACGTCCGCACTGGCTCTTCGGCGACCAGCTGGGGCCGCACTTCCTCGACCCCGGCGTCCCCGTGGTGATGATCGAGGCGCGCTCGGCGTTCGCCCGGCGCCGCTCGCACCGGGCCAAGGCCCATCTCCTGCTGTCCGCGATGCGGCACCGGGCGGCGGAACTCGGCGACCGCGTGCGCTACGTGCGGGCAGGGACCTACCGCGAGGGGCTGCGCGAGGCGGTCGGCGACGCAGGCGTGACCGTGTGCCGGCCGAGCTCCCGGGCCGCGCTGAGGCTGGTGGAGTCGCTGGACCGGGTCGAGGTGCTGCCGGACCGCGCGTTCCTGGTGCCGCGTGAGGACTTCGCCGGGTGGCTGGAGGGCCGCTCCGGCGGACGCCTGCTGCTGGAGGACTTCTACCGCTGGGTGCGCCGCTCCCACGACCTGCTGATGGACGGCGGCGAACCGGCCGGCGGGCGCTGGAACCTGGACCACGACAACCGGGAGCCGCCGCCGCGCGACCGGGACGACCTCGGGGTGCCGCCGCCCTGGCGGCCGCACGAGGACGAGATCGACGAGGAGGTCCGGCGCGACCTGGACTGCTGGGAGCGCGAGGGCCGGGTCCGCTTCGTGGGACGCGACGGCCCCCGCATGTTCCCCGCGACCCGGCGCGAGGCCCTGTCGGCGCTCCGCGCCTTCGTCGCGCACCGGCTGCCGGAGTTCGGGCGGTACGAGGACGCCATGCTCGCCGGGGACCCGGTGATGAGCCACAGCCTGCTCTCCGCCCCCCTGAACCTGGGGCTGTTGCACCCCGCAGAGTGCGTCGAGCGGGCGGAGCGCGCCCTGCGGTCCGGTGAGGCGCCGCTGAACAGCGTGGAGGGCTTCGTCCGGCAGGTCGCCGGATGGCGCGAGTACGTACAGCAGTTGTACTGGCACTTCGGCGCCGGCTACCGGCACCGCAACGAACTGCGCCACCACACGCGGCTGCCGCGCTGGTTCCTGGAACTGGACGCGGAAGCGGTGCGGGCGCGCTGCCTGTCGACGGTGCTGGCCCAGGTCCGCGACACGGGGTGGACCCACCACATCCCCCGGCTGATGGTGCTGGGCAGTCACGCCCTCCAACACGGCTGGGACCCGGCGGAGTTGACGGACTGGTTCCACCGCTGCTTCGTCGACGGCCACGACTGGGTGATGGCGCCGAACGTGGTCGGGATGTCCCAGTACGCGGACGGCGGGCTGATGACGACCAAGCCGTACACCTCGGCGGGCGCCTACATCCACCGCATGAGCGACCTGTGCGACGGCTGCGCCTACCGGCCCGCCGAACGGACGGGCGAGCGCGCCTGCCCGTACACGACCGGCTACTGGTCCTTCGTGCACCGGCACCGGGACCTGCTCGCCGCCAACCACCGTACGGCGAGGGCGGTTCGGGGGCTGGAGCGGCTGGGGAACCTGCCCGAGGTACTGGCCCTGGAGGAGGAGCGCGGACGACGAACTCCGTGACGGTGCGCAACCTCCGCCGTGCAGGGGGTACGCGAACACCGGTGCCCCTTGGCGATACCTACGAAAGAGAGTCACTACGTCACTCTGCGTAGCGAACTCAATGCACTTCAGGCACGTATAGTTACCTGCGTCACACCAGTAACAGGGAACGGTTCGGGGGCCCACGTGAGTCTCATACGTAGGGCCGCAGTTGGGCACTGGAGCTGGTTGCTGCCCGACGCGCAGGAGTAGTGAGGAGAAGCCATGCGACCGTTCGCGCTGATTCATGCCCGGCCGGCCACACCCGAAACATTCGTAGCGCCGTACACCTACGATTCCGCCCTGCAGCTGAACGTGCTCCCCGACGGACGCCCCGTCATCACCGACCGCGCGCTGCTGCTCGCCACGGCCGCCACCGTCTCCACCGCAGGCTCCAAGACGCACTTCGACGACTGAGCACCCCGAACCCGATGACCGTCCTGATCCTCACCTCCCCCGAGGACGTGACAGCCGACCTGGTGGTGGCCGCGCTGCACGACCGCGGGACGCCGGTGGTCCGCCTGGACCCTGCGGACCTGCCCGGCGAGGTGTCCATGTCCGCCGAGTACGTACGCGGTGACGTACGCGGGTACCTGTCGGTCCAGGAGCGCATGGTGAGCATGGACAGCGTGCGCTCGATCTGGATCCGAAGACCCGGCACACCCGGCGCGGGCGCGGCGGAGCAGTCCGCGTGGCTGACCGCCGAGGCCGGCGGAGCACTGTACGGGGCGCTGCGCTGCGTGCGGGCCCGGTGGATGAACCACCCGGGCGCCGCGGCGCAGGCCCGTTACAAGCCGTGGCAGTTGTTCACCGCGCACCACTGCGGGTTCGCGGTCCCCGCCACGCTCATCACCACCTTCCCGCAGGCGGCACGGGAGTTCGCCGAGCAGCATCCGCAGCTGGTGGTCAAGTCGGTCTCCGGCACGCATCCGGGCGATCCGCCGATGGCGCTGCCGACCACGCTGGTCGCCCCGGACGCCGACTTCTCCGCGGTGGCCGCCGGCCCGACGCTGCTGCAGCAGTACATACCCAAGGCCGCCGACATCCGGCTGACCTGCGTGGGGACGGGGCTGTTCGCGGCCCGCAAGAAGTCCGGCCCCGACCAGGTCGACGGCCGGTTCGGCAGCCCCGAGGACGCCGACTGGGAGCCCGTCGAGCCGCCGGCGCGCATCGTGCGCTCGGTGCGGGAGTACATGGCCGCGGCCGGACTCGCCTACGGCGCCTTCGACTTCGCCGAGGACACCGACGGGACCTGGTGGTTCCTGGAGTGCAACCAGGGCGGGCAGTTCGGCTTCGTCGAGCTGGCGACGGGGCAGCCCATCACCGCGGCCATCGCCGACTGGCTGGCCGGCTGTCAGGACTCCCGTACGCCCCACGGGACGCCGTAGGAGGTCAGCAGGTCGAGGAACGGACGCGGCGCGAAGGCCTCCGGGCCGAGGACCCCGCTGCCCGCCCAGGTGCCCGCGGCCATCAGTTCCAGGGCCACGACGGGGTTGACGGCCGTCTGCCAGACGACGGCCTGCGAGCCGTACTCGCGCATCGACCACTGGTTGTCGACGACGTGGTACAGGTACACCTCGCGCGCCCGGCCGTCCTTCGTCCCCTTGACCCACGTCCCGGCGCAGGTCTTGCCGTGCATGCGCTCGCCCAGCGTCGCCGGGTCCGGCAGGCAGGCGGCCACCACGTCCCGCGGGCTGACCCGGGCCGCTCCCAGGTCGCTGCCCACCGCGACGGGTTCGGTGCGGTCCAGGCCCAGCTGATGGAGGGTCCTGAGGGTGCCGATGAACTCCTCCCCCAGGCCGTACTTGAAGGTGACGCGCCCCGCGTCGACCCAGCGCGGCATCAGCAGCACCTCCTCGTGCTCGACGTTCACGCAGCTGACGGGGCCGATGCCCTCGGGGAAGTCGAAGACCTCGGGCTCGCTGAAGGGCGGGGTCGTGAACCAGCCGCGTCCGGCCTCGTAGACCACCGGCGGGTTGAGGCACTCCTCGATGGTGGTCCAGATGCTGAACGACGGAGCGAAGTCGTAGCCGTCGACGGTGAGGTTCGCGCCGTCGCGCACCCCGATCTCCTCGATCGCGTCGAACAGCTCGTCGGCGGCGTAGCGGGCGAAGACGTCCGACAGGCCCGGCTCCACGCCCATCCCGACCAGGGCCAGCCGTCCGGCCCCCTCCCACTCGGCGGCCCGCTCGAACTGCTCGTCGCCGAGCTTGACCCCGCATTCCTGATGGGGGCGCTCGGGGTGGGGGCGGGACAGCGACATCGCCATGTCGAGGTAGTCGGCACCGGCGGCGAGGGCGGCACCGAACAGGGGCATCACGAAGCGCGGGTCGGTGGCGTTGAGCAGGACGTCGCAGCGCCGCTCGGCGAGCAGCGCGGTGACCGCGGCCTCGTCGGAGGCGTCGACGCGGGCGGCGGAGAACCGGCCCGTCCCGTCGTCCGCGGCCGAGACGGCGGCCTCGGCGCGGGCGAGGTCCCGGTCGGCGACGACCATGGCCTCGAAGAACGAGCGGCGGGCGGCGATCCGGGTGATGGCGGTGCCCACCCCGCCGGCTCCCACGAGCAGTACACGCATGGCTGACAAGTCTCCGTTTCCGAGGCGGAGGCGCCTCTGCCCAGGGATGAAACGCCGCCGCGCGACGTATGGTCAATGGTGTTGGCATAAGGCCGGCCCAGGCGGGAAGGAGGGGCCGCGTGCCCAAGAAGGTCGTCCAGGAGGCGGCACGGCGGCGCCGCCGCCCCACCAGGAGCGGGGCCGTGCTCTCGCACCGGCTGATCGTCGACACCGCGCTGCGGATGCTGCGCGAGCACGGCTCCGCCGGGCTGACCGTGCGCCGGCTGGGCACCGCGCTCGGCGCCGACCCGAGCACGCTGTACCGCTACTTCCGCGGCATGGACGACCTCACCCTGGCCATCGCGGACGACCTGATGGGCCGGGCCGTGGAGGGCTGGCGGTCCACCGGCACCTGGCGCGCCGACCTGCGCGACCTGGGGCTGCGCATCCACACCGCGTACCTCGCCCATCCGCAGGCGGCGGTGCTCACCGCCAGCCGGGTCTCCGGCCGCGCCCACGAGACCGCTGCCGACGAGACCGTCCTGGGCATCCTGCGCACCGCCGGTTTCCCCGACCCCGCCGCGGTCGCGATCTACCAGGCCTTCATCGACCAGGCCCTGGCCTTCGCCGCGCTGGACGCGGCGACCCTGGCCCTCCCCGAGGCCGCCCGGTCCGCCGACCGGGACGTGTGGCGGGAGACGTACGCGCGCCTCCCGGCGCGGACCCACCCGCACATCGCGGCCACCGCCGGCCTACTGGTCGACCGCATGAACCGCAGCGCCTACCCCACCGCCCTCGACATGCTCCTGGACAGCGCCGCGGCCCGGCTGACGGCGTCACGGGAAGCCTGAGGGCTCACCTGCCGTTCACCTCTCTGCGCATACTTGAAGGCCGGACCCGCCCGTGACCTGCGCGGGTCCGGGTTCGCCGGGGCGCCCGTCGAGCCCTCCGCCGGCGTCGCACTGCCCGCCCGGCATGACCGCACAACCGTGAGAGGAGCGTGAGCTCCGGCGCTCGCCGCCGGTTCGCACGCGGCCGTATGGAGTACGACGTATGAAGCACCGCCGGACGGACCGAGCCCCCGCGACGACGCCCCGGTGGCGGTTGTTGGTGCCGTGCCTCGCGGTCCTCGGGGTCTGCGCCGGCGCGCTGTACGCGGTGCCCGCCCTACAGAACGCTCACGAGCGGGCGGTCCCCGCGGCCGGCCGGCACGGGCCGGCCGCCTCCGCCCTGCGGCCCTCGGCGCCCCCACGGACGCCGACGGCGACGCCGACCCTGACCCGGGTGCCGGAGCACGGCGACGGCAGGTTCACCAAGGCCCCCGGCAGCCGGCGGACCATCGGGCACGGCACCCCGCTGCTATACGGCGTGGAGGTCGAGGACGGCACCGGGTTCTCCGCCGCCTCGGTCGCCGCGCAGGTCGACCGCATACTCGCCGACAAGCGCGGCTGGACGACGGCCGGCGCCGCCTTCCGGCGGGTCTCCGCGCCGCCGTACGACTTCCTCGTGCGGCTGGCCACCCCGGACACCACGGACGCCCTGTGCGCGAAGTACGGCCTGGACACCGGCGGCGAGGTCAACTGCAGCGGCGGCAAGGACGTCGTGGTCAACCTCAAGCGCTGGGTGCTGCTGAGCCCGTACTACAAGGGCCGTCCGGCCGAGTACCGCGCCCTGATCGTCAACCACGAGGTCGGCCACCGTCTCGGCCGCGGCCACCGCGGCTGCCCTGGTCCCGGGCGGCCCGCCCCGGCGATGATGCAGCAGATCAAGGGCCTGCACGGCTGCGTCGCCAACGCCTGGCCGTACGACCGGCACGGCGAGATGATCACCGGCCCCGCCGTCCCGTGACGGGCGACCGCGCCGCGCCCGGGCCGGGCCCCGCGGCCCGGCCGCCAGATGACCGCGACGCCGCACGCCGGCTCCCCGGGCGGCCCCGCCCGTCCGGGTAGGGTCGGGACGGTGGCACCGGAACCGGAGGGGCTCTTCCCGCTCGACGACGTCCTGCCCCCGCGGCACACGGCGGCGGGCGGCGCGTCCTTCCGCGACTCCCCCGCCGCCGCACGTCTGCTGGACGTCCGCACCGTCTACGCGGAGCCGGGGGCGGCCGCGTCCCCGCGGGGGCGGGAGATCCTCGCCCGCTTCCCGGACGCCGTCGTCGTCGAGGTGCCGTCGCACTGGCGGATCCCGGGCCTGCACGGCAACGAGGGCAACGCCGCGCGCTGGGTGCGGGTGAAGACGCGGACCCTGGTCCTCGGGGTGAAGAAGACGCTCACCGTCCGCCCCAACGGCCGCTCGGCCGACTGGATCGCGCCCGGCGCCTCCAACGGCTGTGCCATGGCCTGCGCCTACTGCTACGTCCCGCGCCGCAAGGGCTACGCCAACCCGGTCACCACCTTCACCAACATCGACCGCGTCATCGGCCGCATCGCGCGGCACGTCGCGGAGCAGGGCCGCAAGCCCGCGCCGAACCAGTGCGACCCGCGGGCGTGGGTGTACGACGTCGGCGAGAACGGCGACTGCTCGGTGGACGCCCTGATCAGCGACAACACCGCCGACCTCGTAGCGGCCTTCCGGCGGTGGCCCACGGCGAAGGCCTCCTTCGCGACCAAGTTCGTCAACCCCGACCTGCTGCGGCTCGACCCCCGGGGACGCACGAGGATCCGCTTCTCGCTGATGCCGCCCGAGGACTCCCGGCTGCTGGACATCCGCACCAGCCCGGTGGCCGAACGGATCGCCGCCGCGGGCGACTTCCTGGAGGCCGGGTACGAGGTGCACCTCAACCTGTCGCCGGTCGTCGTGCGTCCCGGCTGGCAGACCGCGTGGGCGGAGCTGTTCCGGCACCTGGACGACGTCCTTCCGGCGGCGGTGAAGGCCCAGGCCGCGGCCGAGGTGATCATGCTCACCCACAACGCCGGGCTGCACGAGGTCAACCTGGGCTGGCACCCCCGGGCCGAGGAACTGCTGTGGCGCCCCGCGCTGCAGGAGCCGAAGCACTCGCAGAACGGGGACCTGAACGTGCGCTACCGCGCCGCGGAGAAGGCCGCGTCCGTACGCCGGCTGCTGGCGCTCGCCGCGGAGCACGCGCCGTGGCTCCGCATCCGCTACGCCTTCTGAGGCTTCCTCCGGAAGTTCTGCGGGAGTTCCCGTCCACGACGTGACACAAGCCACGTACGAAACCGTTTCGTTTCGATGAGCTCCAACCCTATGCTCAGACGAGTACGAAACCGTTTCGTTTAGGAGGGAGAGGGCCATGCCGACACCGGTCACCGCCCGCCGTGGCAGCCGCCTCACCCCGGAACGCGAGGCCGCGGTCTACACGAGCACCCTCGACCTGCTCCGCGAGGTCGGCTACGAGGCCCTGACCATGGACGCCGTCGCCGCTCGCTGCCACTGCAGCAAGGCCACCCTGTACCGCCAGTGGGGCGGCAAGGCCGAGTTGGTCGCCATGGCACTGCGGCACGAGAAGCCCGTCAGCGCCGGGGACCTCGACACCGGGAGCCTCCGCGGCGACCTGCGCGCCCTGCTGACCCTCGAGGACGACCGGCGGCTGGAGCGCGACTGCGCGCTCATGCGCGGTCTGGCCATGGCCCTGCACGCCCATCCCGACCTGCTGCACGCCCTGCGCGAGGTCATGGTCCAGCCGGAGCGCTCGGGCCTGGACACCCTGCTGCGGCGCGCCGTCGACCGCGGGGAGATCAGCGCGGACAACCCGGCGATCCCCTACCTCGTGCAGATGCTGCTGGGCGCCTTCGCCACCCGGCACGTGCTCGAGGGCGTCCCGCCCACCCAGAGGTACCTGCTGGCCTTCCTCGACGCGGTGATCCTGCCCGCGCTCGGCGTCCGCCCCGGACCCGTCCCCGCGCCCGCTCCCTGACGGCACCCCTCCTCCACCGACCCACGAACCCGACAGGGAGTACGCCCCCGTGGCCACATTCCTCCACCGGACCGGCCGGTTCGCCTTCCGGCGACGGCACTTCGTCGTCCTGATCTGGGTGGCGCTGCTCGCCCTCGCCGGTGTCGGCGCCGCCAACGCGCCCGCCGCGGGCAGCTCCTCCTTCTCCGTGCCCGGCACCGAGTCCCAGAAGGCCTTCGACCTGCTCGACCAGCGCTTCCCCGGCACCGGCTCCGACGGCGCGACCGCCCGCGTGGTCTTCAAGGCCCCCGCCGGCGGGAAGATGACGCAGAGCGCCAACAAGAAGGCCGTCCGGCAGGTCGTGGACGAGCTGCGGCAGGGCGCCGAGGTCGCCTCCGTCGACGACCCGTACACGGCCGGGGCCGTGAGCGAGGACCGGACCGTCGCCTACGTCCGCGTGGCGTACGAGGTCCCCGGCATGGAGCTGCGGGACTCCTCCCGCGAGGAACTGGAGACCGCCGCCGCGCACGCCCGCGACAAGGGGCTGACGGTGGAGATCGGCGGTGACGCGCTCCAGACGAGCCCGGAGACCGGGTCCACCGAGGTGATCGGCATCGCCGTCGCCGCCGTCGTCCTGGTGATCACCTTCGGTTCGCTGGTCTCCGCCGGGCTGCCCCTGGTCACGGCGCTGATCGGCGTCGGGATCGGCGTCAGCTCCATCACCGCGCTCGCCAGCGCCCTCGACCTGGGGTCCACCACCTCGATCCTGGCGATGATGATCGGCCTGGCCGTGGGCATCGACTACGCCCTGTTCATCGTGTCCCGCTTCCGTGCCGAGCTCGCCGAGGGGCGGCAGGGCGAGGAGGCGGCCGGCCGCGCCGTGGGCACCGCGGGGTCCGCCGTGGTCTTCGCCGGGCTGACCGTCGTGATCGCGCTGGTGGGGCTGTCGGTCGTCAACATCCCGATGCTGACGAAGATGGGCGTGGCCGCCGCCGGCACGGTCGTCATCGCCGTCCTCATCGCCCTCACCCTGGTGCCCGCCCTCATCGGCTTCGCCGGCCGGCGCGTCCGGCCGGCGAACGCCGGAGGCCTGTTCCGCCGCCGCGACGGGAACGCGCACCACGCCCACCGCAGGGCCCGCACGGAACGGCCCAACATGGGCACCCGCTGGGCCCGGTTCGTCATCCGGCGGCCCGTCGCCGTCCTGCTCGTCTGCGTCGCGGCGCTCGGCGCGGTGGCCGTGCCCGCCGCGTCGATCGAACTCGGCCTCGGCGACGACGGCTCCCAGCCCGTCTCGACGACCCAGCGCCGGGCGTACGACCTGCTGTCGGAGGGCTTCGGCCCCGGTTTCAACGGGCCGCTCGTCGTGGTCGCCGACGTCAAGGGCGCCGTCGACCCCCGGGGTGCGGTCCGGGAGGCCACCGCGGACATCAAGGGCCTCGACGACGTGGCGGCCGTGACCCCGGCGACGTTCAACAAGGCCGGGGACACCGCGATCATCAACGTGGTGCCCGCGTCCAAGCCGAGCAGCGCCGAGACCGAGGACCTGGTCAAGGCGATCCGTACCACGGGGGACGGGATCACCGAGCGCACCGGTGCCAAGGTCTCCGTCACCGGCACCACGGCGCTGAACATCGACACCTCGCAGAAGCTCACCGACGCGCTGCTGCCCTACCTGGCGCTCGTCGTCGGCCTCGCCTTCGTGCTGCTGATCGTCGTGTTCCGCTCGTTGCTCGTGCCGCTGAAGGCCGCCCTCGGCTTCCTGCTCTCGGTCGCCGCCGCCCTCGGCGCGGTCGTCGCGGTCTTCCAGTGGGGCTGGCTCGCCTCTCTCCTGGGCGTCGAGCAGACCGGCCCGATCATGTCGATGATGCCGATCTTCCTGGTGGGGGTGGTCTTCGGCCTCGCCATGGACTACGAGGTCTTCCTGGTCACCCGCATCCGCGAGGCCCACGTCCACGGCGAGCGGCCCGGTCAGGCCATCGTCACCGGGTTCCGGCACGGTGCCCGGGTGGTCACCGCCGCCGCGATCATCATGATCGCCGTCTTCGCCGGGTTCATCGGCTCCGGCGAGGCGATGATCAAGTCGATCGGGTTCGGTCTGGCGACCGCCGTCTTCTTCGACGCGTTCGTCGTCCGGATGGCCATCGTCCCCGCGGTGCTCGCGCTGCTGGGCCGCCGGGCCTGGTGGCTCCCGTCCTGGCTGGACCGGATCCTGCCGAACGTCGACGTCGAGGGCGAGGGGCTGCGCCCCGTGCCCGCCGCGGACGCGGCGGAACCGTCCGGTGCGGCGGGGGAACCTGAACCGGCCCGCGCCTGACCCGACGCCCCGACCCCGCGCCCTCCCGGCG
>NZ_JARAVO010000237.1:0-14643 GCF_033792805.1 Streptomyces sp. PA03-1a | reverse complement strand
CGCCGAGGCAGCCAAGGCCGCCGCTGCCGCGCCGACCGCCCCGGCCCCGGCCGCGGGCGTCACGGTGCCGGCCGCCGCCGCCGCGCTGCGCGGGCAGACCGTCAAGATGACCCGCATCCGCAAGGTCATCGCCGAGAACATGATGAAGGCCCTGCACAGCCAGGCGCAGCTGTCGACCGTGGTCGAGGTGGACGTCACCAAGATCATGAAGCTGCGGGCCCGGGCCAAGGAGTCCTTCCTGGCCCGCGAGGGCGTCAAGCTCTCGCCGATGCCGTTCTTCGTGAAGGCCGCCGCCGAGGCGCTGAAGGCCCACCCGGTCATCAACGCCAAGATCAACGACGACGGCACCGTCACCTACCACGACGCCGAGAACGTCGGCATCGCGGTGGACTCGGAGCAGGGCCTGATGGTCCCGGTCATCAAGGGCGCCGGCGACCTGAGCCTGGCCGGCATCGCCAAGAAGACCGCCGAGCTGGCCGGCAAGGTCCGCAACAAGAAGATCAGCCCGGACGACCTGTCCGGCGGCACGTTCACGATCAGCAACACCGGCTCGCGCGGTGCGCTGTTCGACACGATCATCGTGAACTACCCGCAGGTCGCCGAGCTCGGCATCGGCGCCACCGTGCGCCGCCCGATCGTGATCAACCACCCGGACCTGGGTGAGACCATCGCGATCCGCGACGTGGCGTACCTGACCCTGTCGTACGACCACCAGCTGGTCGACGGCGCGGACGCCGCCCGCTACCTGAACGACGTCAAGGCCCGTCTCGAGGCCGGCGAGTTCGAGGGCGACCTCGGTCTGTAACCGACCGGAGTCCTCGCGGGACCGTACGACGGCCGAGGCCCCAGCCCCCTCCGGGCTGGGGCCTCGGCCGTTCTCCGGCAACTCCCCCGCCCGTTGAACGGTCCGGGCCCGGCGTACGTACGGAAGGGGGCAGGGCCCGGGGAGCCGGATGCCGCCGAACGCGCCCTGCAGCGACGGCGGATCGGCGAGGCCGACCACCGCCGGGCGGTGACCGCGGGTCACCGTCCCCTGCTCCCGCCGGGGCGCCACCGTCCCCACCGGCCCGGCCGCCCTGGCGGGTTGCACGCTGCGGTGACCTTCCCCCCGCGCTGACGCGCACGCAGCGGGCTCCGGCGGGGCCGGTCCGGACCTCCCGGACCGGCCCCGTCCCGGTGCCCACGGCGACCGCATAGCCTCGGGGCATGCGTGCGGCACGACTGATCCACCTCGTCCTCCTGCTCCAGTCCCGCGAGTCGATGACGGCCACCGAACTCGCCAAGGCCCTGGAGGTGTCCGAGCGCACCGTCGGCCGGGACGTACTGGCCCTGTCGGAGGCGGGGGTGCCGGTCTACGCCGAGCGGGGACGCGCCGGCGGCTACCGGCTGGTCGACGGCTACCGCACCCGGCTGACCGGGCTGGCCCGCGCGGAGGCGGAGGCGCTCTTCCTGTCCGGGGTGCCCGCCGCGCTGCGGGCCATGGGCCTGCACGACGCCGGTTCCTCGGCCCGCCTGAAGGTCTCGGCCGCCCTGCTGCCCGAACTGCGGGACGCGCCGCGCGCGGCGGCACAGCGCTTCCACCTGGACGCGCCGGGCTGGTGGCAGGAACCGCAGACGCCGCGGCTGCTGCCGGCGCTCGCCGAGGCGGTGTGGGGGGACCGGCGGCTGCGGGCCCGATACCGGCGCGGGGAGGCGGAGATGGAGGTGGAGCGCGCGCTGGATCCGTACGGCCTCGTGCTCAAGGGGGGCGTCTGGTACCTGGTGGCGCGTTGCGGCGCGGACGTCCGGGTCTACCGGGTGGACCGGTTCACCGCGGCGGAGCCGACGGAGGATCGTTTCAGCAGGGACCCGGACTTCGACCTCCCCGCGTTCTGGGACGCCCGGGCCGCCGAGTTCGCCCGCTCGGTGCTCCGCGACGAGGTCGTCCTGCGCCTGACGCCCGACGGCGCCCGCCGCCTGCCGTACGCCGCCGACCGCACCGCGGCCCGCGAGGCCCTCGCGGCCGCCGCGCCGCCGGACGCACGGGGGCGGGTGACCGTCACGCTCCCCGTCGAGAGCCAGGACGTCGCCTACGAACAACTCCTCTCCCTCGGCCCCGACGCCGAGGTGCTCGGCCCGCCGGCCCTGCGCGAGCGGCTGGCCGACGCGGTCCGCGCCATGGCCGCCGTCTACGCCTGAGGGCCGTGCGGTGCGGCCCGCGACACGGGGCCGCGTCTGCCGTGTTCCGCGTGCGTCGGAGGGCCGCAGCCAGGATGCTGGAGCGGTGATGGACGAGACGGAGTTCTGGGAGATCGTCGACAGCACGCGTGAGGCAGCGGGGGGCGACCCGGAGGAGCACGCCGACCTCCTGGTGGAACGGCTGACCCAGCTCGACCCGGAGTCCGTCGTCGACTTCGCGCGGCACTTCGAGAGCCGTTTCAACCGGGCCTACCGCTGGGACGTGTGGGGCGCCGCCGACCTCATGCTGGGCGGCGCCGGCGACGACGCTTTCGACTTCTTCCGGTGCTGGCTCATCGGCCAGGGCCGGCACGTCTTCGAGGGTGCCGTCCACGACCCCGACAGCCTCGCGGAGATGACCGACTCCTTCGACCCCGAGGTCGACGGCGACGCGGAGGACCTCGGCTACGCGGCGGACGAGGCGTACGAGCAGCTCACCGGGGTCCGGCTGCCGGACCTGGACCTGCCGCCGCAGCCCGCCGAGCCGGAGGGCGTCTACATCGACTTCGAGAACACGGCCGCGGTGGCGGAACGATTCCCCCGGCTCTGGGAACGCTTCGGCTGAGCCGGACCGCGCCGGCCGGGCGCCCGGCGTCCCGCGCCGCCGGGCCGTACCGGGTGACCCGTCAGACCCGGCGCCCCATGCACACGTCGTCCACGTAGACGCCGTCCAGCAGGAACTCCCCCCGCAGGACGCCCTCCACGGTGAACCCGGCCGCCTCGTACAGCCGCCGGGCCGGGGTGTTGTGGCCCAGCACCCGCAGCGTGACGCGCACCGCGCCCTGCCGGCGGGCCTCCGCGACGGCCGCCAGGACGAGTTCCAGCCCCACCCCGCGGCCCCGCGCCCAGGTGTCGACCGCCAGGCCCTGGATCTGGCGCACGTGGGCGTTGGAGGCCAGCGGCGTCGGCGGCGCCACCCCGACGAAGCCGGCGACGCGGCCGTCGGCCTCCGCCACCAGGAACGCGTCCGGGCCCCAGCGCTCGCTGAAGAAGTCCTCGTTCTCCTCCCGGGGCGGCCGCACCGCGTGCAGGGTCGACCAGGTCGCCCGCTCCAGACGGACGAGCGCGGGGTCGTCGGAGAGCTGGGCCGGGCGCACGCGGAGGTCGGACATGCGGGTCACCTTCCCACACCACGGGGGCCGTTCCGCGCGACGATGTCCCCATGCGCATCGCCATCACCGGTTCGTCCGGCCTCATCGGCTCCGCCCTGGTCCGCTCCCTGCGCTCCGACCGGCACGAGGTCGTACGCCTCGTCAGGCGCGAGCCGTCCGGGCCGGACGAAGTGCGCTGGGACCCATGGGAAGGCACGATCGACACCGCGGGACTCGCGGGCGTGGAGGCCGTCGTCCACCTCGCCGGCGCCGGGGTCGGCGACCACCGCTGGACGGACGACTACAAGCGGACCATCCGCGAAAGCCGCGTGCGGGGCACCGACACCCTCGCGCGGGCCCTCGCCTCCCTGGACACCCCACCGCGGGTGCTCGTCAGCGGCTCCGGCATCACCGCGTACGGCGACACCGGCGACCGCCGGGTCGACGAGGGCGCCCCGCTGGGCACCGGTTTCCTCCCCTCCGTCTGCCGCGACTGGGAGGCCGCCGCCGGCCCGGCCCGCGACGCCGGCGTCCGCACGGCGTTCGCCCGCACCGGTCTGGTCGTCTCCGGCAGGGGCGGGGCGTGGGGCCGGCTCTTCCCGCTCTTCAAGGCGGGCCTGGGCGGCCGGCTCGGCGACGGCCGCCAGTACTGGAGCTTCATCTCCCTGCACGACCAGATCGCGGCGCTGCGCCACATCGTCGACACCGGGTCCGTCTCCGGGCCGGTCAACCTGTGCGCGCCCGAAGCGCTGACCAACGCCGAGGTGACCCGGGCGATGGGACGGGTGCTGGGCCGGCCCACGGTGTTCGCGGTCCCCGGACCCGTACTGCGCACGGTCGTCGGGGAGTTCGCCACCGAGATCCTTGGCAGCACCCGTGCGGTGCCGCGGGTGCTGCTCGACTCCGGGTTCACCCACACCCACCCCGGGATCGACGAGGCGATCCGCGCCGCACTGGCCGAAGAAAGGCACTGAATGCCACCCACAGCCATTTTCCGGCATCAGTTGGCGCGTGAGTGGGCATGACGGTTCCAGCGCCAGCTGACGCGAGCGGGGAAACGTGCCGACCTCGGGGAGGGGCATCGTGCTCTCTACAGCACGCTCTACGGGTTCACCTACGGACGTGTGCGTGATCGGAGCCGGCCTCGCCGGGCTCTCCGCGGCACATCACCTCACCGGTGCGGGGCTCACCGTCACCGTGCTGGAGGCCGAGGACCGGGTCGGTGGCCGCATGGCGACCGAGAAGGTCGACGGCTTCCTCCTCGACAGGGGTCCACAACTGCTCAGCACCTCCTACCCGGAGCTGCGCCGCACCGCGGTCCTGCGGGGCCTGCAGCTGCGGCCGCTCTCCCCCGGCGTCCTGGTACGGGCCGCCGGCCGCGGCTACCGCGTCGGCGACCCGCGCGGCGCACTCGCCGCCGCGCGGGCGCCCATCGGCTCGCCCCTGGACAAGGCCCGGCTGCGGGCGGCCCTCAACCGCCTGGCCGACGCCCCCGTCGAGCGCCTCCTGGACCGTCCCGAGACCACGGCCGCCGCCGCCCTCGCCTCGCGCGGCTTCGCACCCCGCACGGTCGACGGGTACCTGCGGCCGCTGCTGTCCGCGCTGCTCTGCGACCCGGACCTCACGACGTCCAGCCGGGTCGCCGACCTGGTCCTGCGCGGCTTCGCGCTCGGCCGTACGTGCCTGCCGGCGGGCGGCGCCGTGACGGTGCCGCAGGCCCTGGTGGCCGCGCTGCCGCCCGGGACGGTCCGCACCGGGGTGCGGGCGGTCGCCGCGGCCACCAACGGCGTCCGCACCGCGGGCGGGGACGAGATCCCGTGCCGGGCCGTGGTCGTCGCCACCGGGGCCCGCGCGGCGGCCGGACTGCTGCCGGGGCTGCGGGTCCCCGCCTTCCACGGCGTCACCGTCCTGCACCACGCCGCGCCCGCGGCACCGCTGAAGCAGCCCGCGCTCGTCCTCGACGCGGACCGGCGCGGGCCGGTCTCCCACACGTTTCCGGCCAGCCTCGTCGACCCCTCCCGCGCCCCCGTGGGCCGCGCCCTGGTCACCTCCGTACTGCTCGGCCGCGCCGCCGCCCCCGTCCCGGACGACATCGCCGTCCGGACCCACCTCGCGGAGCTCTACGGCACGTCCACGGCGGCGTGGGAGCTGCTCGCCGTCCACCACGACGCCGAGGCGCTCCCCGCGATGACGGCCCCGCACGACCTGCGCCGCCCGGTGCGGATCCTGCAGGGCCTCTACGTCTGCGGCGACCACCGGGACACCAGCACCGTCCAGGGCGCCCTGCTCTCCGGCCGCCGCGCGGCCCAGCGCCTCCTCCGCGACGTCGGCCTCCCCCCGGCGCCCCCCGCCGAACCCCTGGCCGCCTGACCGCCACCCGGGGGAGGGCGTGGGTCGGACCGCGCGGTCTGATGGGACGCGCTGCGCGGCCTCAGCCGGGCGCCGAACGGGCGGCATGCCCTGCGCCGCCCGAAGCCGGTCCGACGTGCGCGGCCTGCCTGACGCCGGCCCGTCAGGGTCGCGGGCACACCGCCGGTCGTGGACGCGCGGACGGGGCGGAGTCGCGGTGGAGCGCCGAGGCGGCAGAGCGGCGGCCGCGCACCGGCGCGGTCCCTCTCGCCACCGTCGCGTATCTGCCGGATCGGCGGCCCGGCACCCCCGGGGCTCCCTCTCCACACGAGACACCCGGCGCGGCGCAGTGGCGCCAGCCGGCCCCCGGCTCTCCGGCCCCATGGGCGCGCCGCCCTCCGGCCGCGGCGCCGTCCGGTGCACCCGGCAGCCTGGGCCGGGGCACCTGAGGCCAGCGGGCTCCCCCCGCTGGTCCACGGACCGCACCGGGCCGGCACAGGACCCCCTGCGACCGCCGGAGCCTGTACCCCACGCGCCGGCGCGGCACCACGGCGGAACCCTGCGAACCGCGCCGGGGCGGGAACCCGTCAGGGCCGGATCTCGACGGCGGCACCCCCCGCGCCGCCGACCGGTGTCACCCCGCCGGGACGCCCAGCGCGGCGGCGCGGTCGTGGAAGGCGCGGACGGGGGCGGCGTCGCGGTGGGTTTCGAGGCGGCGGCTGAAGTCGCGGACGTACTCGACGGCACGGAGCGAGCGCATCTCGACCGCGGCCTGCATGGCCTCCGCGCCGAGGGCGCAGGCGGCGTCGACCTCGCCGAGGCCGAGGCGCGCGGCGGCCAGCACCGTGCGGCAGAAGACGCGGCTGCGCGCGTACGCGTGGCCGCGCAGTTGCAGCGAGCGTTCGGCATGCTGCGAGGCCGCGCGGTACTGGCCGAGGTCGCGGTGGCAGTGGCCGAACTCGTCCGCGAGCTGGGCCTCGTCGAAGAAGCGCGCCCAGGACGGGACGTCGTCGCCGTTCCTGACCGCCTCCAGGGCGCGTTCGGCCCGCACCAGTGCCGCCGTGCAGGCGCGGACCTCGCCGAGCAGTCCGTGACCGCGTGCCTCGGCGGCGTGGAAGAGCGCCTGTACGACCGGTGGGGCACCGCCGGCGGCGCCCTGCTGGGCGACCCGCGCCAGCTGGACGGCCTCGCGGCCGTGCCCGAGGTAGACCGCTTGGCGGCTCATCGTGACGAGGACGTACCCCCCGTAGACCCGGTCCCCGGCGGCCTGCGCGAGCCGCAGCGCCTGCACGAAGTACCGCTGGGCGAGCCCGTGCGCGCCGATGTCGTACGAGGTCCACCCCGCGAGCCGGGTGAGGTCGGCGACCGCCGCGAACAGGCGGCGCCCCATGGTCTCCCCGTAGGTGCCGCGCAGCATGGGTTCGGCCTCGTGCTCCAGGTAACGGACGAGGGCCTGCCGCGCGTGGCCGCCGCCGTAGGCGTTGTCGAGGGTGCGGAAGAGCTCACCGACGGAGCGCAGGGCGGCGATGTCCCCCACGCCGACCCGCTGACCGGTGCCCCCGAAGACCGCGGGCGCGGCGACCACGACCGGTGCGGGCGCCCCGCGTGACCCGCCCCCCGCGCGCTGGGCCGGCAGCCGCGCCGCCCCCGGACCGCCGCCGTGGCCGGGACCTGGACCGGAGGGGCCGTCGCCCGGCTCGGGGCCGCGCCCCACCCGGTCGTCCGCCCTGCCGATCAGCCAGTCACGGCTGGGGACGACCAGTCCCGCGGGGGTGAACGCGATCTTGCGGAGGTCGGCCTGGTTCCCGGTGTCCTTCCGCCACAGCCCGGAGATGATCTCCACGGCCTCCTCCGGGGAGGAGGCGTACTCCAGTCCCGCGTAGACCGGGGCGACGGCGTCGAGGCCGAGGTCGTGGGCGGACAGCCGCCGGCCGAGCCGCCGGGTGAAGACCTCGGCGATGAGTGCGGGCGTCGTGCCCCGGGGCTGCTGGCCGCGCAGCCACCGGGTGACGGAGGTCTTGTCGTACCGCAGATCCAGACCGTGCTCGATGCCGAGCTGGTCCACCCGACGGGCGAGCCCGGCGTTGGAGAACCCGGCTTCGGCGATCAGGGCGGCCAGTTGACGGTTCGGGGGGCGCTGCGAGGAACGGTCGGACATCAGTGGTGCGGTCCCCTGCCTTCCGGGCGTGCGGGCGTGCGAGTTGCGGAGTTGCGGGTGTCCGGCTGCGCGGGTGCGCGGCGCCGCGGGCGTCCGGAGCGGTGTCCACCGCCCGCGGCCCCCGGAGCCATCCGCAGAACGGCGCGAATGTAACGTTCTGTATCGACTCACTCACCACCCGAGCGCCTCGCATTCGCTGTATCGGGTGAATCTGCACCCACATATCGGCAGAACGCTTCCTTTGCCCTTCGTCGGGTGCTAAGCCCCCGGCCCCGTGCGGGACACCACCTGACCGGACGTACAGTTGCTGGGGCGCTCTTGACTCGTGGAGGGGCGCCGCAAAGGACCACAAAGGGAGCGGCCGTGAGTGACCTGCGCTTCGTCCACCTGGGCTTCGGCGAGGACGCGGTGGAGTACCTGGAGGCGTGGGAGGAGCAGCGGCGCGTGCACGCCGCGCGCTTCGCCGACGAGATCCCCGACACGTGCCTGCTGCTGGAGCACCCGCCCGTCTACACCGCGGGCCGCCGCACCGAGGACAGCGAGCGTCCGCTGGACGGCACCCCCGTGGTGGACGTCGACCGCGGCGGCAAGATCACCTGGCACGGGCCGGGCCAGCTGGTCGGCTACCCCATCCTGAAGCTGCCGC
Source organism: Streptomyces sp. PA03-1a (assembly GCF_033792805.1). NCBI lineage: Bacteria > Bacillati > Actinomycetota > Actinomycetes > Kitasatosporales > Streptomycetaceae > Streptomyces > Streptomyces sp. PA03-1a. The sequence continues at coordinate 6,182 of NZ_JARAVO010000237.1, read as the reverse complement.
GCCCGGTGGACGTGGTCGCGCACGTGCGCCGCCTGGAGGAGGCGCTGATCAACGCGTGCGCCGAGTTCGGCCTGGAGACCACCCGGGTGGAGGGCCGCAGCGGCGTGTGGGTGCTGGGCGACCCGATCGAGGACCGGCCGCCGGTGATCCCGGGGCTGACCCTGGACTTCGACCCCCGGCTGCAGGACGACGAGTTCGACCCCCGCCTCTCGGGCCCCGAGTACGCCCCGTCCAACGCCGGCCAGCGCCGCGAGGACCGCAAGCTCGCCGCCATCGGCATCCGCGTCGCGAAGGGCGTGACGATGCACGGCTTCGCGATCAACTGCAACCCCGACAACACCTGGTTCGACCGGATCGTGCCGTGCGGCATCCGGGACGCCGGGGTGGCCTCGCTCAGCAACGAGCTGGGTCGCGAGGTCGCCGTCGCCGAGGTCCTCCCGGTGGTCGAGAAGCACCTGCGGCTGGTCCTGGAGTCGGCCGAGCCGCTCCCCCGGGCCGTCCAGGAATCCACAGGCGTACGCTGATGTTCACCAAGGAAATGAAGCCGCGAGAGGGAGTCGGACGTGTCCGCTGTCGCACCTGAAGGCCGCAAGATGCTGCGTCTGGAGGTCCGCAACAGCCAGACCCCCATCGAGCGCAAGCCCGAGTGGATCAAGACCCGGGCCAAGATGGGTCCCGCGTACACCGAGCTGCACGGCCTGGTGAAGCGCGAAGGTCTGCACACGGTGTGCCAGGAGGCGGGCTGCCCCAACATCTTCGAGTGCTGGGAGGACCGCGAGGCCACCTTCCTCATCGGCGGCGACCAGTGCACCCGGCGCTGCGACTTCTGCCAGATCGACACCGGCAAGCCGCAGGCCCTCGACCGTGACGAGCCGCGCCGCGTCGGCGAGTCCGTCGTCACCATGGACCTGAACTACGCCACGATCACCGGCGTCGCCCGCGACGACCTGGAGGACGGCGGCGCCTGGCTGTACGCCGAGACCGTGCGGCAGATCCACGCCATGACCGCCGAGCGGGCCGACGGCCGCACCAAGGTCGAGCTGCTGATCCCCGACTTCAACGCGGTGCCCGAGCAGCTCGCCGAGGTCTTCGGCGCCCGCCCCGAGGTGCTGGCCCACAACGTGGAGACCGTGCCGCGGATCTTCAAGCGCATCCGCCCCGGCTTCCGCTACGAGCGGTCGCTGGAGGTCATCACCAAGGCGCGCGAGGCGGGCCTGGTGACCAAGTCCAACCTCATCCTCGGCATGGGCGAGGAGCGCGCCGAGGTCAGCCAGGCGCTGCAGGACCTGCACGACGCGGGCTGCGAGCTGATCACCATCACCCAGTACCTGCGTCCGAGCCTGCGGCACCACCCGGTGGAGCGCTGGGTGAAGCCCCAGGAGTTCGTGGAGCTGAAGGAGGAGGCCGAGGAGATCGGCTTCGCCGGTGTCATGTCGGGCCCGCTCGTGCGCTCCTCGTACCGGGCCGGCCGGCTCTTCCAGCAGGCCGTCGAGCGCCGCGGCGAGCGCGGCGGGGTCGTCGCCGCACAGGCGGTCTGATCACGCTGCGGTGACCTCCGGATCACCGCCGGAACGTGCGGTTCGTCACGTCAGGGGCTCCCCCGGGGGCCCCTGACGCGTCCCTGACGTGCCGTACGTCCGCGGAGGACGGCGCAAAGCCACCGCCGGGGTTTCACGACGGTTTGACCGACCGGTCACGGACTGGTAACACAATGTGGTGACTCTGGATGAGCGGAACATCCACCCGCGTCTGAGCCGTCCTGAGGGGGACACCACCATGCAGGCCGAGGCCGCACACCTCCACCGCCAGAGCACCACCATCCCCGGCGCCGCCGCCGGCGCGCTGCGCGCCGTGGAGTACTTCCTGTTCCGCGGCGCGGAGGAGACGGCCCGCCGCAACGCCTGGTCCGCCGTCCTGGAGGACCGCAAGCGCGCCAAGGACCGCCGCGACGCCCAGCACGTGATGGACGCCCTGGTCTCCTCGCGCGCCCCGCGCGGCGACGTCCTCTAGACCCCGGCAGAGCCTCCGGGCGAAAACCGGACCCCCTCCGGTGGGGCCCGGGACGCGCGGGCCACGTATCCTGTGCGGCATGGCGAGGGAAACATCCGAGAGCAACCCTGGGCGCCTCAAGCAGATCGCCCAGACCTACAAGATGACCAGGCGGGTCGACTCCAAGGTCGGTCTCGTCCTTGCGGCTGTGGGAATCGTCACCTTCGGTGTCATCCTCGCCATCGGCTTCTTGATCGGTCACGAGATCTACGCGGGCATCCTGGGCTTCCTGCTGGCCCTGCTGGCGATGGCGGTCATCTTCGGGCGGCGTGCCGAGAAGGCCGCGTTCGGCCAGCTCGACGGACAGCCCGGCGCAGCGGCGGCGGTGCTGGACAACGTCGGCCGCGGCTGGTCGGTGACGCCCGCGGTGGCGATGACACGTAGCCAGGACGTCGTGCACCGCGCGGTCGGCAAGGCCGGCATCGTCCTGGTCGGCGAGGGCAACCCGAACCGGGTGAAGGGCCTGCTGGCCTCCGAGAAGAAGAAGATGGCGCGCATCGTCGTCGACGTCCCGGTCACCGACTTCGTCGTGGGCAACGACGAGGGCCAGGTGCCGCTGAAGAAGATCCGCACCACCCTGCTGAAGCTGCCGCGGGTCCTGCCCGGCCCCAAGGTCACCGAGGTCAACGACCGGCTGCGGGCACTGGGCGACCTGATGAGCAACATGCCGGTGCCGAAGGGCCCGCTCCCCAAGGGGATGCGGATGCCGAAGGGCCGCTGATCGCATACGAAACGGAACGCGGAGTGCCCCGGACGAATCGATTCGTCCGGGGCACTTCGCGTGGTGTGCGCCGCGGTCACATCCGCAGCCGCGGTCACATCCGGATCTGGACCGCCTTCACGGCCCGGTCGTGCATGCCGCGGGTGTCGCGGTCCCAGACCACCGCCGGGATGACCAGCAGGAGCAGCAGCGTCCGCAGCGCCGCGGCGCCCATGCCCAGCCGCCCGCCGTCCTGCCGGACCACGCGCAGCCGCAGCAGGCGCTTGCCCGGGGTGGTGCCGATGGTGCCCAGCAGCAGCACGCTCATGAGGCCGAAGACCACCGTGGTCCACGGATTGGCCGCGGCCGCGTCACGGTGCGCGATCAGCCCGTATGCGATCACCGCGCACAGGCCCCAGTCGATGAAGAGGGCCCCGATGCGCCGCCCGACCGGGGCGATCGAGCCGGGGCCCTCCTCGGGCAGCCCGAGGCGCTGCCCGCGGTAGCCGAAGTCGACGCCCATCCGCTCCGCGGCGGCCTTCGGGCCCTCGATCCACGATCCGATGACATCCCTGTTGTCCACGGCTCCACGGTAACCCCCCGCCCCGGGGCGCCCGCGTCCGACCCGGCACCCGTGCGGCGGCTCGGTTAACCTGCAAGAAACAAATGGGTCACGAGAGGGAAATGCCCGATCTCTATGGTCGGCACCAACGTGCGCCACCGCACTGGTCGCACCCATGAGCTGCAATCCGGCCTCCCGGGCCGGGCCAAGGAGGAGTTGGATGTCGTTCCAAAACGCCGACGAGGTGAAGAAGTTCATCTCGGACAACGACGTCAAGTTCGTGGACGTCCGGTTCTGCGACCTGCCCGGTGTGATGCAGCACTTCACGGTCCCGGTCGAGTCCTTCGACCCGGACGAGCAGCTGATGTTCGACGGCTCCTCGATCCGCGGCTTCCAGGCCATCCACGAGTCCGACATGGCGCTGATCGCGGACCTGTCCACGGCCAAGCTGGACCCGTTCCGCAAGGACTCCACGCTCAACGTCAACTTCTTCATCCACGACCCGATCACCGGCGAGCAGTACAGCCGTGACCCGCGGAACGTGGCGAAGAAGGCCGAGGCCTACCTCGCCTCCTCCGGCATCGCCGACACCGCGTACTTCGGCCCCGAGGCCGAGTTCTACGTCTTCGACAGCGCCCGCTTCGAGACCAGCGCGAACCAGTCCTTCTACCACATCGACTCCGAGGCCGGCGCCTGGAACAGCGGTGCGGAGCAGGACAACCGCGGCTACAAGGTCAAGTACAAGGGCGGCTACTTCCCGGTCCCGCCGGTCGACCACTTCGCCGACCTGCGCGCCGAGATCACCCTGGAGCTGATCAAGTCCGGCCTGCAGGTCGAGCGCCAGCACCACGAGGTGGGCACCGCCGGCCAGGCCGAGATCAACTACAAGTTCAACACGCTGCTCGCCGCGGCCGACGACCTGATGCTCTTCAAGTACATCGTGAAGAACGTCGCCTGGCGTGCCGGCAAGACCGCGACCTTCATGCCCAAGCCGATCTTCGGTGACAACGGCTCCGGCATGCACGTCCACCAGTCGCTGTGGACCAACGGCGCCCCGCTGTTCTACGACGAGCAGGGCTACGCGGGCCTGTCCGACACCGCCCGCTACTACATCGGCGGCATCCTCAAGCACGCCCCGGCGCTGCTGGCCTTCACCAACCCCACGGTGAACTCCTACCACCGCCTGGTCCCCGGCTTCGAGGCCCCGGTCAACCTGGTCTACTCGCAGCGCAACCGCTCCGCGGCCATCCGCATCCCGATCACGGGTGCGAACCCCAAGGCCAAGCGCATCGAGTTCCGCGCCCCGGACTCCTCCGGCAACCCGTACCTGGCCTTCTCGGCGCTGCTGCTGGCCGGCCTCGACGGCATCAAGAACAAGATCGAGCCGGCCGAGCCCGTCGACAAGGACCTGTACGAGCTCGCCCCCGAGGAGCACGCGGGCGTCCCGCAGGTCCCGACCTCGCTGTCGGCGGTCCTGGAGTCCCTCGAGGCCGACCACGAGTTCCTCCTCCAGGGCGGGGTGTTCACCTCCGACCTGATCGAGACCTGGATCGACTACAAGCGGACCAACGAGATCGCGCCGATCGCGCTGCGCCCGCACCCGCACGAGTTCGAGCTCTACTTCGACATCTAAGAACGCCGCAGGTCACAGCACCTGCATCCCCTCCGGGGCCGTACCGGGGCCGTCGCCTGCGTCCTTCCTCATCCGGAAGACGCGGTCGACGGCCCCGTGCGTTCGGCGCCGGGCGGTGCCGGATCCCACGGCGCCGGTGAGGTTCGGGGCCGGTTGGTGGCACCGACGCCTGTCGGGTCGGTAGGTGCGTCCGCCGCTCGAATTCCTCGTCGAGCAGCGCGACGATCTGCCGAAGCTCACGGCGGGCACGCAAAGGCAGGGCCTCCAGGATCGCTTCGACGTTGTCCCGGCCGGCCAAGCGCTCATAAGGCACCGGTCAACTGACCGTGCTCTGACCAAAATTGCCTTCGGCCGAGCCTTCCTTGAACACCCTCTTCCTGGTCATGCGAACGGCGACATTCCCTTGCTCTCCAGGTGAGCGAGCACCGCGTCAAGGCATGCATCCGCCGTGGCCATGTCCGCGCGGAAGAACGAGTCCTCGCCGAGCGGTCCACCGCTGACGAGCCTTGAACACGGTCGCGACTCCGCGCTCGGCCAGCCACGCCATCAGTTCGAACATGTCCCTACGCGCCCCTCCGGGAGGATCCTCCCGCCCCAGAGCCGGCTGACGGCTTTCCCGTTCCCGGGTGCCGAACGGGGCGCGTACGGGGCTGCGCGGTGGGAGGATCACCGTGCCGCGCGCCGTGTCGAGGAGGGGTCCGGGATGCCGTCCGCCGAACTGAAGCACACCTTCCGGATAGCCGCGCCGCCGGAGGAGGTCTTCGCGCACCTGGCGGAGCCGTCGCACTACATCGGCCTGTCGCCGCTCCTCGTCGACGTCCGCGACGTGCGCCGGAGCGGCGGGACCGTGCGCTACACGGCCGTGGAGCGGTTCCGCTTCCTCGGCCTGCTGCGGCACGACAACGTCATCGACGTCACGCTCGTCGCCGTCCCGGACCGCCTGCCGCACTCCGCCGAGATCTCCGGCGAGGTGCGCAGCCCCGCGCGGGTCCGCATGGGCTACCGCTTCGCCATCGACCGCGACGGGGCCGGCAGCCTCGTCACCGACACCCTGCACCTGCGCACGCCCCCCGGCCTGCTGCGCTTCGCGGCCTCCCAGGCGGGGGCGGTCCAGCAGGCCAGGGCCCGGGTCCTCGCCGCGCGTCTGGACCGGCCCGCCTGAGGGGCGGGGTCCCGCTAGCCGCGGCGGGCCACGCCGCCGTAGAAGCCGATCTCGGCGGAGCGGGGCGGGACCGGGG
>NZ_JARAVO010000236.1:0-14797 GCF_033792805.1 Streptomyces sp. PA03-1a | reverse complement strand
GAACGGGCGGGAACGGGCCGGTCAGCCCTGCCGGCCGGGGCGGAACTCGCGTACGGCGCGCGCCTGACGGGCGAGGGCGAGCAGCAGGCCGTCCTCGGTCCACACGGCGCTGTCCTCCACGGCCCAGCCGCCGCCTGCGTGCTCGGTGCGGCTGCGGACCAGGGCCCAGCCCTGCGCGGGCGCGGCGTCGAGGACGTCGGTGAAGTGCACGGTCAGCTCGGCCGTCGGCACGGGGCGGGGCTCGGTCCACACCGCGAACAGCGCGGGCGGCAGGGCGTCGGCGAGGACGACCAGCGCCTCGGCGTCCACCGGCCGCCCGTCGGCGAACCACATCCAGGCGAGGAGTTCGGCGCGCTCCCCGCCGGCCAGGGGGCGCGCGTCGCCGGCCGGGCGGATCTCCAGGTGGGCGGCGAACGCCGCCAGCGAGCGCGGCAGGGTGAGCGGCGGGCAGGCGCCGGGCGCGGGGACGTCGGGCACGGGCGTGCCGGTGCGGGCTGGGCCGGGTTCGCTCCGTCCGAACACGGCGGTGCCGGTGAGCGCGGCGGCACCGTCCTGCAGGGCGGTGACCGATGACACGGACGTGCGGTGCCCCTCGCGCAGGGTGGTCGCCGCCAGGCGCAGCGGGCGCTCGTCGACGGGGGCCAGGAAGTGGGCGCCGAGCGTGCGGACCGGGAGGCGCTCCCCCGTCCGCGCGGCCAGGTCGTCGCGCATTAATCCAGTGAGTTGGATATTCAAATCAACTCGACAGGAATCCCGGCGGGGTGACGGGGGCGGTCCGCACGGTCACGGAAGGCGACCGGGGATGGGTGGCCCACAGCGGCGTCCGACGGCGGGCACGTGGCCGGTTCCGGGACGCCGGTGGCGACAGGGCGTTCAGTGCGGCGTCGCCCGCGAGGGGACGTCGTGGTGCTGGTGCCCGCCCGTCGCGAGCATGCGGACCTCCCCCCGGTCGCTGATCTCCGCCTGGACGATGCCGGTGTCGTCGCTGTACACCGGGTGCCCCCCGGCACCCTTGCGCTCGGTGCGCTTGACGACCACGGTGTCGCCGGAGACGGGGAAGGTCAGATCGTAGGTTTCGGCATGACTCATGAGGGGAACCTCCTGTCTCCGCCCATATGACGATTTATGCCCAGAGAATCCCTGGCCAATGACACCGGTCATGACGTCCGCTGTGGCGCCGGGCCGACCCCCTGGGAGAGCATGGAGCGGTGTCGATCATCAAGGGGGAACGCATGGCGCACCTCACCCACCTCGCCGCTCCGGAGGGTGTCCCGCCAGGCACCGGTTACAGCCACGTCGTGTGGGGCGAGGGCCGGTTCGTCGCCGTCTCGGGCCAGATCGCGGTGGACGAGCGGGGTGAGCTCGTCGGGCCGGGCGACCCGGCGGCGCAGGCGCGCCAGGTCTTCGGCAACCTCGACCGCTGCCTCACGGCCGCCGGGGCGGACTGGGGCGACGTGGTCAAGCTGACCTTCTTCGTCACCGACGTCGCCTTCCTGCCCGCGGTCCGCGAGGCGCGCGACGTGTACGTCGACACCGAGCGTCCCCCGGCCAGCTCGGCGGTGCAGGTGGCCGCGCTCATCCGGCCCGAACTGCTCCTGGAGGTCGAGGCGTTCGCGATCGTCCCGGCCGCGTCCACGGCCCCGGCGGCCCGGCCGTGACACTGGTCCCGGAGCGGTTCAGCGTGGCGGCGGCGGCCCGGCGCCTGCCCCCGCCGGGGCCCGGCGAACCGCCGCGGCTGTGCCTGGTGGACACGGCGGCGAACGCGGCCGCCGCCGTCCACCTCGCGCCCGGGCTGCTGGACCGCGAGGAGCGCGAGCGGGCCACGGCCTTCCGCTTCGACCGCGACCGCACCAGCTACGTCACCGCGCACGTGGCGCTGCGCCTGCTGCTGGCGGCGTATCTGGGGACCCCGCCCGGCAAGGTGCCGCTGACCCGGGAGACCTGCCCGTCCTGCGGCGGCCCGCACGGCCGGCCCGCGGTCGAGGGCGGCGCGCCGCACTTCTCGCTCTCGCACTCCCGGGAGCTGACGCTGCTGGCCTTCGCCGCGACCCCGGTGGGGGTGGACGTGGAGGCGCTGCCCGGCCAGGAGGCCGTCGACGGCGTGTGGCGCTCGCTGCACCCGGCGGAGGTGGACGAGCTGGGCGGGCTGCCGCCGGTGGAGCGCCGCGAGGCCTTCGCGCGGGCGTGGGCACGCAAGGAGGCGTACCTGAAGGGCCTGGGGACGGGCCTGGCCAGGGACCCGTCCGAGGACTACGTGGGCTCTGGACCCGCCCCCGCCACGGGCCCCGAGGGCTGGTCGCTCTCCGACGTCGCCGTCGGGGACGGCCACCGCGCGGCCGTCGCCGTACGGCTGGCCCAGGGCCGGTCGTCCAAGTAGTGCCGGCCGCCCGGAGGGCGGGCCCCGCGGTTCCCCCAGCTCCGCTGGGAGGTACCCCCAAGTGCGGTGCATCGCAAGGCGGAGAGTCGCCCTCGTAGTGGGCTACTCGGACGATTCCACAACGCAGCGCGGGGCAGGCAGGACTTTGACGAATGGCCCTAGCGCGCGTACTCCTCGGCGAGGAAGCGCATGGTCTGGTCGACGAAGACCCGCATCTCGCGGGAGAGGTTCTTGCCCCGCCGCCAGGCGATCTGGGTGTGCACCTCGAAGGGCACCGGCCACGGGAGGGTCACCAGCGTGCCGGCCTCCAGGGCGTCGGCGACGGTGGCGGTCGGCAGCAGGCTGATGCCGAGCCCCGCCGCGACCCCGCGCTTGATGGATTCGATGGTCCCGAACTCCAGGAAGGGCAGCGACTCGCCCGTACCGTCGTTGAGTTCGGCCTCGAACAGCTCACGGTAGGCGCAGCCGGCCTCGGCGGAGATCACCTGGACCTGCCGCAGGTCATCGGTGGTGATCTTGTGTGCCCGGGTGAGCGGATGGTCGGGTGCGGCGACCACGGTGAGCGGCTCGGAGCCCAGGACCTCGGTCTGGACGCCGGGGTGCTGGGTCTCGGCCTCCATCAGGAAGCCCATGTCGAACATGCCCTGGCGCAGCGCGTGGCAGGTCTCGGCGCACAGGCTGGGCCGCAGCACGATGTGCAGGGCCGGGTATCGGTGGTGGAAGAACTCCAGTAACGGGGGCATCCGGTAGGAGGTGATGCTCTCCATCGAACCGATCGTCAGCACTCCCGAGGGCTCCTCGGAGCCCAGCGTCGCACCGCGCGCCTCGCCGGCGAGGGAGAGCATCTGCTCGGCGTACGGCAGCAACCGCTGGCCGGCATCGGTGAGCTGGATACGGCCCCCGAGACGGTCGAAGAGGTCGACGCCGAGCGACATCTCCAGGCCCTTGATCTGGGCCGTGACGCTGGATTGCGCGTACTTCAGTTCCGTCGCCGCCCGGGTGAAGCTGAGCAGCGTCGCCACCTTGTGGAACGTCGCCAGCTGCCGAATGTCCATTGACCCCTCCCGTGGTTCGGCTCGCGCCGGATCAATACTCCCTCCACAGGAAATCAAGCCGCCGGTGCCGGGCGCCAGAACTCCGGGTTGTCTGATCGAGGACAACGCCCGTCAGCATTCGGACACATCGCCTCCGGCGGGATCGGGGGGAACGGCATCGCCGTCGGGGATCAATCCCTGGCGGCCGATCAGCAATCCCGCCTGGAATCTGCTGGTGGCGCCGAGTTCCTCCATGATTACGGATATGTGGCGGCGGCATGTACGGGTCGCCATCCCGAGGCGGCGGGCGATCACCTCGTCCTTCAATCCCATGGCCATCAGCCGCAGAATTGACAACCGCAGGTCCTCCGTGACCTGCTGGTATTCGGCGGTCCGGCCGACGTCGAAGGGCTGGCTCCCCTGCCATATGGACTCGAACGAGCGGCAGAGATAGGCGACGAGCGTGGGATCGGAGACAATCGCCGCACCCGGCGGTTCCTTTCCCTTCCGTTCCTTCGGAATGAACGCCAGTCTGCGGTCGTAGATGATCAGCCGCTCGGAGAGCTCCTCGGCGGTACGGACCTCGGCGCCGCCCTCGCAGATCTGCCGCACATAGGTGCGGGTGGCGAGGCTGGTGCGGGCGGTGTGCTGGTAGAGCGTGCGGATGCGGATTCCGCGGCGCCGCATCTCCAGGGTCTGTACCAGGTCCTGTTCGAGCAGTTCCGCGCTGCGGCCGCCGCCGGGCTGCAGGCTCATCCGCTCCTCGGTGCAGCGGCGCCGCGCCAGGTCGATCTCCCTGCGCACTTCCTCGAAGTCGTCCAGCACCCTGACCGGCACGTCGTCGGGGGCGGCCCGGTCGCTCGTGCGGTAGACGGCGGACAGCGCCCGTAACTGGCGGTGGATCGCGGCGATCTCCTGCCGGCGGTGGGCGATGGACAGCTCCAGCGGTGTCACCAGTTCCGCTTCCGCGACGTCAGGGTCGAGCGCCACGACGGAGCGGCCGGAGCCGATGCGGCCCAGCAGCCGCAGCTCCTCCAGGGTCTTGCGGGCCTCGGCGACCAGGTCGACGCCGACGCCCAGCTCGGCGGCGATCTCCTCATCCCTGAAGGCACCGTCTCGCAAAGCGCATTCGTACGCATCAACAGCAAGGTCGTCCAACAGGCGATGCTCGTCCACCGATCACCCACCCCATGCCCGATTTGCCGCTATCCACTTGTTGCCGCTCCATCATAGGACACTTCCGGCGGCTCGAACTCGATCTCCGGGACTGACACCTTGTTCTCGTGCCCACAAAGGGCGCGACGGACAAGCGATGTGGGGGGATCCACGATGGTGAACACTCGTCATTTACTTGCCCGGGGCTTCTCGGTGATCGTCCTGGCGGCCGGAGTTGTTTACTCCGCCACCACTCCGGTGGCCCCGGTCGTTTCCGGCGGCAACGGGCCGCGGAACGTCACGCTGGCGGATGACAAGTGGGACGTGGCTCCGATCGGTGGCGCCGACACGCATTCGACCGACGGCCACCACGCCTGATTCGTCACGGAATTGGTTGAAGGAGAAATCATGTCGTCGAATGACCCCATGACCGCACCTACCGGTGCCCCGGAAGAGGAATCCGGCACTCTGCACTGGCCGGGGCGGCACCGCTAGCCGCCCGCCGCCCGCGGCGTCCGGCCCGCCCCGGGGCCCGCGGCTCAGTGGTGCACGCGGCGGTCGCCCGGGGTCACCCGGTACCTGATGTCCCACAGGTTGCGCCGTACGTACGTGCGCTGGAGCCAGCGGTCCCGGCCGTCGTAGCGGGCGGTGAACTCCGAGCGGGCGTGCACGCCCTTGCGGTTGTTGACCAGCAGGGCCGTACCCGGCTCCAGCCGTACGGCGTGCGCCGTCGCGCGGCAGGCCTCGTGCAGCAGTTCCAGGGCCGCGGCGGCCCCCCGGGTCAGGGGGCGCACGCCGTTGGCGGAGACGGCGATCCCGGGGAAGTCCCGGGAGCCGCTGACGATCGGCACCGGGTCCGACAGGACCTCCGCACCGCCCGCGACATCGCGGGTGTAGCTGCCCGGCGCGTTGAGCCGGAACAGCGGACTGCGCAGCGCCTCCAGCGCCCCGTCCGCCAGCTGCCCGCAGATGTCGCGGGCGTCCGCGTAATAGGTGGCCGCCGTCCCGGAGGGGTCGCCGCGCAGGCAGTTGAGGACCAGGAAGTCCGGGTTGGCGACGTCCCAGCGCCCGGCCGGGTCGTGGGTGATGTCGCTGTGGAAGTTGAGGAAGACGGCCGAGCCCTGGTTGGTCTGGGTGCTCTCCCCGCCGGGGACGGGGACCACGTCGTGGATCAGCCGCCCCTCCTTCTCGGTGAGCACGCCGACGGGCTCGCCCAGCAGCCCGGACAGGCCCAGCAGCACGCCCTCGGCGACGAAGCCGCGCTTGGCGGTGCTGGGCCCGCCGTCCACCGGGGTGGGCGGCAGGTCCCGGTCCACGGGCAGGTTGCGCACCAGCGCGACGCCCGGGGTGTCGATGTGCCGGCCGAAGTCCAGCACCTGCTGCAGCAGTTCCATGGGCAGCGCGGCGAAGACCCGGTGGTAGCGGGTCATGGCGCGGTCGATGTCCGGCGCCGGGTCGGGGAGCGCCGCGAGCCGCGCCCCGATGTCGTCCCGTACCGCGTCGGGCAGTTCCAACTCGGCGAAGGTTGCCTTCACGGCTCACACTCCTACAAGGCGGGCGTCGGGGGCACCGGAGGCGGCCGGGAAGTCCAGCCGGTCGTGCAGCCGCTGCGCGAGGTGCAGGGCGTCCTCGCCGCTGTCGGCGATGTGGGTGGTGACCTTGCTGCCGCGCACCTCCGCGACCGGCACCCCCACGTGCCGGCCCGGGGTGACGCCCTGCCGCAGCTGGACGGCCTCCAGGTCGACGTAGCCGCCGATGACGGCCACCCGGGACTCCTGGGTGAGCCGTACGGTGTCGATGCCGGCGACGTGGAAGGCGTTGTGCGCGGCGTCGGCGCGGGCGTCGTCGGGGAAGTCCAGCACCACCGAGCGCCGGTTGAGGACGACGGCGGCCAGCTGGTTGCCGACCGCGCTGATCCGGGTGCCCGAGGAGTACGGGGCCCGGTTGTAGCGCAGCACGATCTCGATGCGGTGCCGCAGCGCGAGCTGGACGGCGCGGCGGTGCAGCACCTTCGCCCCGTACAGCGACATCAGGGCGGCCATGTTGTACGAGACCTGCGGCAGCATCCGGGCCCCGGTGACCAGGTGCGGGTCGGAGGTGTAGATGCCGTCGACGTCGGAGTGGATCTCGCAGACGTGGCTCTCCACGGCGCGGGCGACCGCCAGCGCCGACAGGTCGGAGCTGTTCTTGCCCAGCCAGGTGGGCCGCCCCTGGGCGTCCACGGCCTGGCCGCCGGGGACGACCACGACCTCGTGCCGGTCGAGCGCCCTCCTCAGGGGGCCGGGGTCGGTGCTCACCACCCGGGCCCACAGGAAGGAGGAGTTGGTGACCAGGCCGACCTGGTGCCCGGCGAGCACGGTGGCGCTGCGGCCCGCCTTGTGCAGGGCGCTGGCCAGCAGATGGGCGCTGACCAGGTCCCCGGTGGCGAGCATGCCCGCGGCGGTGGCGTCCTCGGGGCGCAGGTTGACCTCGTGCAGCCGGCCGCGCAGCCCCTCGGTCTCGCCCTGCATCGCGCTGACCACGACTGCCAGCGGCCGCCCCTCGCGGCGGATGCGCTCGTCCAGCCCGGCGGCGAGGTCGTGGTAGGCGGCGTGCGTGCGGAAGGTGGAACCGCCGAACTTCAGCACCGCCGGGGCCTTCATCGTGCGCCTCCGCCCAGGAAGCCGCGGGTCAGCGCGTACTCGGCGATCTGGACGGCGTTCAGGGCCGCGCCCACCCGCAGGTTGTCCGAGACCAGCCACATCCAAAAGCCCCGCGGGTTGTGCGGGGCGACCCGGATCCGCCCCACGTGGACGTGGTCGGGGTGCCCGGCGGTGAGCGGGGTGGGGAAGCCGCCCGGGTGCTCCCGGTCGTGGACGGTGACCTCGGGCAGCGCGGCCAGCAGCGCGACGAGTTCCTCGCGGTCCACCGGTGCCCCCGCCTCGACCCACACCGCCTCGGAGTGGGAGTTGACCACCGGCACCCGTACGCAGGTGGCGGTCAGGTCCAGGTGCGGGAGCCCGAGGATCTTGCGGGACTCCTGGAGCATCTTCTGCTCCTCCAGGGTGAAGCCGCCCTCCAGCAGCCGGTCGATGGAGGGGACGACGTTGAAGGCGAGGGCGGGCCGGAAGCGCTCGGAGGGCAGGTCCGCGTCCGGGTCGCGCAGCGCGACCTCGCTGCCCTCCAGCAGCTCCTCGATGCCCTGGTGGCCCTGGCCGGAGGCGGCCTGGTACGTGCTGACCACCACCTGCCGGACCCCCCAGCGCCGCTGCACCGGCAGCAGCGTGCGGACCAGCGGGATGGTGGAGCAGTTGGGGTTGGCGACGATCCCGCCGGCCGGCCGCCGGTGCAGCTCGTCGGCGTTGACCTGCGGCACCACGAGCGGGGTGTCGGGGTCCATGCGGAAGGCGTTGGTGTTGTCGATCACCAGCGTGCCCTGGGCGACGGCGGTCTTGGCCCACTTGTCGCTGACCGACGTGCCGGCCGAGAAGAACGCGATGTCGGCCCGGGCGAAGTCGAAGTCCTCCAGGGCGGAGACCTCGCACGCGCGCCCGTCGACCGCCACGTGGCGGCCCGCGCTGCGCGCCGAGGCGACGAGGTGGATCTCGCGGTAGCGCAGTCCGCGCTCCTCGATCAGCTCGATGAGGGTGCTGCCCACGGCCCCCGTCGCGCCGACGATGGCGATGCGCGGGGCGGCGGGATCGGTAACGAGGGTCATCGGGGATCTCCGATCTGGACGAGCCCGGCTGCGGGTGCCGTGGCTTCCGGTTCGGTGCCGTCGGCCGTGGCGGGGCGGCGGCCCCGCCACGGCAGCAGCGGCCAGCCGAGGTTGACGCCGAGTCCGGCGGCGGCGATCAGCGGCACTCCGAGGGCCTGCAGCGGCCCGACGCGGTGGCCGTAGACGGCGAGGTCCACCAGGATCGCCACGGCCGGGTAGACGAACGACAGCACCGCGATGCGGTCGGTGGACAGCTTCCGGTACGAGGAGTAGAGCAGGACGTACATCAGGCAGGTGTGGATCACGCCGAGTCCCACCAGCCAGCCCCAGCGCGCCCCGAGGCCCGCGGTCTCGCCGAGCCGGGCGAAGGGCAGCAGCAGCGGGATGCCCACCAGCACCTGGATCAGCGCGGTCAGTTGCGGGCGGACGGTGGTGAGGCGCTTGGCGATCACCGTTGCGAAGGCGTACAGCAGGGCCGCGAGCAGCGCCTCGGCGACGCCGAGCGGGTACCCGTGCCCGCCGGGACCGGCGCCGGGCAGTCCGGCGACGAGCAGCACCCCGGCGAAGGCCAGCAGGATCCAGCCGGCGCGGTGCCGGTCGAGCCGTTCGCGGAACAGAGCGACGCCCAGCAGCACCACGTAGAAGGGCTGGGTGTGGTAGACGACGGTGGCCACCGAGATCGAGGTGCGGTGGTACGCGTCGAAGAGCAGCACCCAGTTGAGGACGATGAACACCCCGCCGAGCGCGGCGAGCGCGAAGCTGCGGCGGGTCAGCCCGGTGTTCCTCAGGTGGCCCCGCAGCAGGCAGTAGGCGGCCAGCGCCACCGCCCCGAAGACGCAGCGGAAGAGCACCACGGTGGAGGAGGAGACCCCGGACTCCAGGACGAAGACGCCCAGGGTGCCGGAGAGCCCCATGGCCGCGGTGAGTTCGAGGGCGCCTGCGCGCCCGTGTGCTGCGGGTGTGGTGTCACTGGTCATGCGCCCTCGGCTCCTTCCGCGGCGGACGGGGGTCAGTGCAGGGGGACGGCGTAGTGCAGCCCTCCCCGGGTCCACAGTTCGTTGGGGCCGCGCGGCACGTTGAGGCCGGAGGCGGCGCCCAGGTTGCGTTCGTACACGTCGGCGTAGCTGCCGACGGCGGCCAGCACGCGGGCGGCCCACCGCTCGTCGAGCCCGACCGCGGGGCCGTGCGGGCCGGCCTGCGCGGCGGCCTGCGCCGCGCCCTCGTGCTCGGCGGCGGGCAGCAGCTGCAGGACCCAGCGGACCAGCCGGAACCAGTGCGGGTCGGTGTCGCGGACGGCGGCGGCCATCGGCTCCCGGGAGATCGAGACCGGCAGGAGGCGGTGTGCTGCGGGGTCCGGCAGCCCGGCGCGGGCGCCGGCCAGGGCGATGCGGTCCAGGACGTACGCGGCGCAGTCGCCGGAGGCGTACGCGGCCAGCGCCTCGGCCGGGTCGTGGAAGCCGACGGGGACGGTGGTCAGGCCCCGCGGGCCGTACCACGCGGCCAGGTTGACCGGGGTGGTGCAGCCGGTGTGGACGGCGAGCCGCCGCCCCGCGAGGCGGGCCGGGCCGTCGATGCCGTCGGCGGCCCGCACCAGGAAGCCCTCGCCGTCGTAGGCGGTGATCCCGGCGAAGAGCACCGGGTGGGCGGCCTCCCGCCCCAGCGTCCAGGTCAGGTTGCACACCGTCAGGTCGGCCTCGTCCGCCGCGAGCACGCGGAGCCGGTCGGCGGCGCGCACCGGGCGCCAGTCGACGGCCTCCGGGTCGTGGAGGACGGCCGCCGCCACGGCGCGGGCGATGTCGGTGTCCAGCCCCGTCCAGCGTCCGTCGCCGGTGCGCAGGGACAGCCCGCGGATGCCCTGGGAGACGGCGGCGCGCAGGGCGCCCCGGGCGCGGACGGCGTCCAGGGTGCCGGTCCTCGCGCGCGCGGGGGCGGTCACGAGGCGTACCCGGGGAGCGGGCGGGAGGCGCCGGTGAGGTCCTCACGGTCGTAGTGGCGTTCGTTGAAGGAGAGCATCTCGCCCAGGCCGCGTGCGGTGACCGGGGGAACGGGCGCCGCCGGGCCGTCCGTCCGGCCGGCGGTCACCGGCATCGCGCCGGCCTCGGTCCAGCGGAGCACGCCGTAGGGGTCGACGGCGGCGCGGGCGCGGTCGGCGTTGTCCGGGTGCAGGCAGTACGGCACGTCGAGAACGCCGCGGGCGAAGGCCGCCACGAGGGCGTCGCCGACGGTGTCCCCGAGGCCGAGGGCGGCGTCGACGAGCGTCCTGGCCTCCTCGTACAGGCCGGTGGCGGTGGGCCCCGGCCCGGCGCAGGCGTCGGCGGCGGCCGATTCCGCCACGGCGTGCGCGAACTCCAGTGCCTCGACGTTCTCCTCGACGGTGGGGATGCGGTGGGACTCGGCGGGGGTCTTGACCACCAGCCGCTCCGCGCCGCCGCGCACCGCGAGCCGGACGCTGTGCTCCAGCAGCCGGTAGGAGCCGATCGGGGTGCGCGGGAAGACGCCCATGAAGGTGTAGAGCACGAGGTGCCGGTCGGTGTCCGCCAGCCGTTCCGCGGCCAGCCGGCGCAGCGCGGCCAGGGCCTCCAGGTCCTGGCCGGGGTGGACCTGCTGGGCGTAGCTGAGCGAGATGCCGGTCAGCCCGTGCTCGCGGAAGAACATCCCCTCCAGCACGCTGAGCGCCACCAGCAGCGACGGCGGGCACAGCTGGCCGAGCATGCAGCCGCCGAAGGTCTCCAGGTGCGGGGGCACGGGCAGCCCGGCCAGGAGTTCGCAGGCCTCCCGCCACTCGCGGACCGCCGCGGCGAGCGGGGTGCGGCTGTAGGGCAGGCAGTACGAGACGGGGCCGCCCTCGGTGGCGTCGATCCCGGCCTCGGCCATGACCCGGAACAGGCGCAGCGGCAGGGCGGTGCCGTGCCGTACCTGCACGGGGAAGTCCCGCGCGGCCGTTCCGGCCAGCAACTCCCGCACGGCCACGGGCCCGTGGGCGATCAGCGGGAAGCCGTTGAGGTCGGCGGCGCGGTCGCGCAGGGCGCGGCGGGCGGCGGCGTAGTCGTGGCAGCGGGTGTAGCTGTCGAGGGTGATGGTGCCGACCGAGGTGGCGCGGGCCTCGCGCACGGCGCGCAACCCGGCCCGCATCCGGTCGAGTTCGCCGAAACCCATGCGGGGCTGGACGACCAGTCGCCCGGCCGCGCGGGCCCGGCGGACGAACGCGGAGAAGCGGTCGGGGCTGTACGGCATCAGGCCACCTCCGCCAGGGCGGGCGGGGTGCGCAGCGCCCGCAGGTAGGCGCCGAAGCGGGCCAGCGCGCCGCCGCCGGTGTCGTCGCCGTCGGCGAAGACGGCGTCGTAGCCGGCGGCGGCCAGACGGGCGGCGAGGCGGGCGTCGTCGCGTCCGTGGACGCCGAGCTTGCCGCCGATCACGACGGGGAGGGCCGCGAGTGCGGGATCGGCGCGCAGGGCGCGGATCAGACGCAGGCCGTCGAGGTGACCGTGCCCGTTGACGGTGCCGATGACCAGCAGGTCCGGGCGGAGCGCGCGGCAGGCGCCGGCGATCTCCGCGTCGGGGGTGAGGCTGCCGAGGTTGGACACCTCGTGGCCGTGCTCCTCCAGCAGCAACTGCAGGAACACCAGGTTCCACATGTGCGCGTCGGAGGAGACACCGGAAACAATGATCCGCCTCCGGGAGGCAGCAGCCATGCCAGTCATTGATTCCCTCGGTAGGAATGTGGAGTGGGCCGGGGAAATCATCCGCGGCGCGCCGCCGGAGGGTCCAGCGGGGCCGGGTGGAAATACCCGAACGTCGCGATCAGGAATTTCTATCCCGCACTGTCCGGATCGTCCCCGTTCCCGAACAGGTCCAGCCTGGTTGCGGCCATGCCCAGTTGGAAGCGGGTCTCCACACCGAGCTTCTCGCACATCCCCGACAGGTAGCGGCGGAGCGTACGGGTGGAGATACCCAGCCGCCGGGAAATGAATTCATCCGACCTGCCGAGTTCCAGCTGGCGCAAAATGGCCACCTCGACGTCCTCGAAGACGTCGCCGTCGAAATCGCCGTCTACCGGTTTCGCGTGCTCCCAGATGTGGTCGAATATCACTTCGAGAAAGGAGACCACGGTCGGGTCGCGGAAGAGCGCGGCGCCGCCGCCCTTTCCCGTGGACACCAGGGCCACGACCCCGTCCAGCAGGATCATCCGGCCGGGTATGACCGCCGCGGTGCGCAACTGGGCACCGAGGTCGCCCAGTCGGGTCATGTGCCGCAGCGCCTCCCGCTGCCGGCGCGCGGTGTGCGGGACCACCGTCCGGTACCGCACGCCCCGGTCGAGCAGGTCGCGGTCCAGGTCGAGGGCGGCCCGCAGGGTCTGCGGGCCGCCGAGGGTGGGGTGGGCGGTGAGCACGCGGTCGCGGACCTGCGACGACAGGTCGGCGAGCCGGTGCCGTACCGCGTCGCCGTCGGTGAGCAGTTCGGTGGTGGTGCCGGCCAGCCGCTGCCGCTGGTGGGCGTCGTACAGGGCGCCGAGCGGGCCGAGGTCACGCCGGGTGGTGTCGATCTGGCGCAGCAGCTGGTGCGCCTGGAGGCTGAGGGAGGCGGTGAGTTCGGCCGCGGCCAGGCCGGGCGAGACGACCTCGTAGCGGCAGGGGCCGTCCGGGTGCAGCAGCCGGTGCGCCATCAGCCGCTTGACCGACTCGTCGAAGTCGTCCGGAACCAGTCCGAGTTCCGACGCGCACCGGTCGGCGTCCGGCGACACCTGCAGCAGGTGCCGGTAGACGCCGATGTCCTGGGATGTGAGCTCCTGGTCCGACACGGCGGCTCCCCTCGGCTGGTCGTGCTGCTCACATGGCGAAGTGGCGCTCCAGGAAGTCGGTGGCCACGTCGCCCCGGCGGAACTCGGGGTGGCCGAGGATCTCCTGGTGCAGCGGGATCGTGGTGTGCACGCCGGGCCCGGAGACCTCGAACTCCGCCAGCGCCCGCAGGGTGCGCTCGATGCAGCTGCCGCGGTCCGGGCCCCAGACGATCAGCTTCCCGATCATGGAGTCGTAGTACGGGCTGACGCGTGAGCCCGGGTCGTAGTCGGTGTCCACCCGGACCCACGGGCCGCCGGGGACGCGGTAGCGCTCCAGGAGTCCGGGCGTGGGGGCGAAGGCCCGGGCCGGGTCCTCGGCGTTGATGCGGCACTCGATGGCGTGCCCGCGGATCTCCACGTCCTCCTGCTTGACCGACAGCGGGCTGCCGGAGGCGACCCGCAACTGCTCGCCGACCAGGTCGACGCCGGTGACCAGCTCGGTGACCGGGTGCTCGACCTGGATCCGGGCGTTCATCTCCATGAACCAGAAGACGTCCTCGCCGCGGGCGCCGTCCCCGCCGCCCTCCCCGTCGCCGGCCTCCAGCAGGAACTCCACCGTGCCCGCGCCCCGGTAGCCCACCGCGCGGGCACCGGCCAGGGCCGCCGCGCCCAGCCGCTCCCGCAACTGCGGGGAGACGCCGGCCGAGGGGGACTCCTCGACGAGCTTCTGGTGACGGCGCTGCACCGAGCAGTCGCGCTCGCCCAGGTGCACGGCGCCGTCGAAGTCGTCGCAGACGACCTGGATCTCGATGTGCCGGGTCTTCTCCAGGTAGCGCTCCATGTAGACCGCACTGTTCTTGAAGACGGCCTGCGCGCTGGCCCGGGTGGCGGTGTAGGCGTCCCTCAGGTCCTGCGGGCGCCGTACCACCGTGATGCCGCGGCCGCCCCCGCCCGCCGCGGCCTTGATGATGACCGGGTAGCCGATCGCGGCGGCGACGGCCTCGGCGGCCTCCACCGAGTCGACCGGCTCGATGGTGCCCGGCAGCAGCGGCAGTCCGGCCTCGGTCATCAGCCGGCGGGCGGTGGCCTTGTCGCCGACGTTCTCCATGACGTCCGGGGGCGGGCCGACGAAGGTGATGCCGTCGTCGGCGCAGATCTCCGCGAAGTACGGGTCCTCGGAGAGGAACCCGTAACCGGGGTGGATGGCCTCGGCACCGGTCTTGACGGCGGCGCCGATGATGTTGGGGATGTTGAGGTAACTGCGCGCGGGCGCGCCCGGGCCGATGTGCACGGCCTCGTCCGCGGCCTTGACGAACCGGGCGTCGGCGTCCGGGGTGGAGTACACCGCCACCGTGCGCACGCCCAGGTCGCGGCAGGAGCGGATGATGCGCAGCGCGATCTCCCCGCGGTTGGCGACGAGCACCTTGTCGAACACGGCTGTGCCCTCTCAGTCGACGGGGACGAGGTCGATCAGCGGCTGGGCGTACTCGACGACCTCGCCGTCCTGGACGTGGATCGCGTGCACCCGGCCGCGGGTCTCGGCGGTGATCGAGTTGAGCAGCTTCATCGCCTCGATGATCGCCAGTTGCCGGCCGGGCTCGACGACGTCGCCG
Organism: Streptomyces sp. PA03-1a; assembly: GCF_033792805.1. Classification (NCBI taxonomy): domain Bacteria; kingdom Bacillati; phylum Actinomycetota; class Actinomycetes; order Kitasatosporales; family Streptomycetaceae; genus Streptomyces; species Streptomyces sp. PA03-1a. The sequence continues at coordinate 144 of NZ_JARAVO010000236.1, read as the reverse complement.
ACCTGCACGAAGGGCGCCGCGCCGGGCGAGGACGCCCGGTAGTACGTGCCGACCAGCGGTGCCGTGACGCTGACCAGCCCGGCGGGCGGGGCGTCCCCGTCGGCCTGCTGACCGACCCCTGCGCCTTATACACAACCTCACAGG
>NZ_JARAVO010000235.1:0-14852 GCF_033792805.1 Streptomyces sp. PA03-1a | reverse complement strand
TTTTCACAGGTGTTTTTGCGGGCGCGGCAGGTGTGGTTGAGAGCCCGGCCACCCGACCCCCCACCGGGCGCCGGGCCCCCGCTGAGGGGGCCCGGCGCCCGGTGGGTGGTGCGGGTGGGGTTACTTCACGTCGACGAAGTCGGCCGTGGAGACGGACGCGCCGCTGAGCGAGGTGGTGACGAAGTTGTAGCGCCAGTAGCCGTCCACGGACGCCTTGACGGTGGTCTTCAGGGCACCGGTGCTGCTGGACTTGACGGTCTTGACCGTGGTGTACGCGGTGGTGCCCTTCTTGCGGAACTGCAGCTGCACGGACTGGCCCGTGTAGCCGGCGTACTTGTGGGTCTCCCAGTTGGCCCGGGTGAGCTTGCCGGTCACGGTGATGGTCTTGCCCTTCTTCACCGGCTCCGGCGTGGCGTTGACCGTCAGCTCGGTGTTGCGCTTGATCTTCGCGGTGCCGGCGATCTCCTTCTCTACGTAGTCGCCGTCCTTGCCGCCGACCACGGCGTACACCTTCCAGGAGCCGGCGAGCGCGTTCTTGTAGAGGTCCGCCTTGGGGTCGATGGTGATGCTGACCTTGCAGGTGGAGGTGGTGGCGTTGACCACGGTGCAGGCGGCGTAGTCCGTGGGCGGGAAGAGGCCGCCGTCGATGCCGTCGTCGGTGAACGACGAACCGTGCCAGAGGAACGCCACGCCGCCGTCGATGCCGGCCGGGTCGGTGGCGGTCACCGCGACGGAGACCGTCTTCTTGTTGCTCGTCCCGAGGACGATGTCCTTGCCGCCGTTGACGACGACCTTGGTGATCTTGGTGTCACCCACGGACTCGTCCGCCCCCGCCTTGGCGAAGGTCGACAGGGCAGTGGCGGCCGGCTTGTCGGAGGCCTGCGCGGCCGGGACTGCCAGCGAAGCGAGGGCCAGGGCGCCGGAAACGGCCGCCACGGTGGCGCGAATACGCATGCTTGAGAATCCCCCAGATGAAGAGGACGCCCGTCGAACTCCCCCGGACGAGGCGTCTCGAATGGTGAGAGGAAGAGAGTACGCGCGAACAGTCATCCAGCGGAAATGCTTTCGACATATCTCCCTGTGTGACGACGGCCACTCGGTCCGTCGCCACCCAGCCGCTCAGCCGCTCAGCCGCTCAGTCGCTCAGTCGCTCAGTCGAACCAGCGGTCGCGGGCCAGCTCCTCCGTGCGGGTCGGGTCCTCCAGCAGGGCGGCCACCTCGAAGCGGCGCTGCCAGGCGCCGGCCGCCCACGACAGGCCCGCGGCGACGCCCTCCAGCGTGGCGGCGTGCAAGGTGCCGTCGATCCACCGCCAGTCGAGCTCGACGGTGCTGCCGTCAGCCGCCCTGACCAGCAGTTCCTCGTGCTCGACGTACGACAGGGGGGCGCCCGGGAGCAGCTCGCGGACCGCGTCCGCGACATCGTGCGGCTCGCCCTCGGAGACGACCGGGGCATCCAGGGCCTCGCTGAGCCGGCGCACCTGGAACAGCTCGGCCAGCGCCGCGGCGCGGACCGGCGGGACCGGGAGCAGGGGCAGTCCTGCGGTGAGCGGGAGCAGGTCGGGCGCGTCCGCGACGAGGGCGTCCCCGGCGTCGACCACGCGCGGCTCGTGGCCGTCGACGACGGCCCGCAGCTCGTCGGGGAGGGTGACCTGCTCGGGTTCGAGGGTGCCCAGTTCCGAGTACAGCCGGTGCAGTTGGGCCGGGGTGACCGTGGAGCCCGGGTCGGCGAGCCGGGCGAGCAGTTCGGCGGCGCCGCCCGGCTCGTCCAGCAGGGCCGTGACGGACGTGCGCACGCCCAGGGCGCGCAGCACCTGGTCGTCCACGGCGCCGGCCTCGGCGTCCTCGTACAGCCCGTCGAGCAGCGGGTCGCCGCCGGCCGCGCGCAGGCCGACCGGGCGGCGGCCGTCGAGGACCGGGTGGTCGCGCAGCCACCAGGCGGTGTAGGGCCGTACCGACTCCGTGGTGCCGTCGGGCAGCAGGACCCGCACCGGCTGGGTGACCGCGTCGCGCAGCGGCGGCACGGAGAGCATGGCCAGCGCCTGCGGCCATGCGTCGTCGGCGACGAGGTCGAGGTCGCGCACGGCGACGATCTCGGTGGCGACCGGCGGCACGTCGGTGTCCGGCAGTTGGTCGAGGACGTCCTCGCACCACACGTCGACCGCGTCGAGCAGTCCGGCGTCGTCCGGCTCGGCCCAGTCGCTCTCGCGCGGCTCCAGCTCGTCCGGGTCGAGCACCACGTCGGTGGCCCGTACCAGGGCGAAGGTGGCGAGCACGCCGACCGCCGTCAGCGGTTGCTCGCCCCAGCGGGCGGCCAGGTCCTCGTCGACGGAGCCGAGCTCCCCCTCCCGGATGACCTGCTCGAAGGCACTGCCCGGCAGCACCAGTTCACCGGCGGGGGCGAGCTCGCCCTCGTCGTCGGTGAGGGCGAGGGCGGCCAGCCACGGCTCGTCGCCGGGGGCGAGGTTCGCGGCCCGGACCAGGCCCAGGACGACCTCGGCCAGTTCCTCCGCGTCCAGCGCGGGCGCGTCCTCGTCCCAGGCCTCGTCGGCGTCCAGGGACGCGGCCACCGCCGCGCGCACCTGCGGGGTGGTGAGGACGGCGCGCGGGGTCGCCGGGGTGGCCCCGAGCTTCTCCAGCAGCGGGTGCGCGGCCGCCGGGTCGGCGACCTTCAGGCCCAGCCGGGCCAGCTCCGAGGCGGCGGGCAGCCCGGTGCTGACGGGGGCGGCCCCCTCGGCGTAGACGCTGTCCATCTCGGGGAGCGGCAGCAGCACCTGGCGCGGTCCGACGACGGTACGCCGGTCGGCCAGCGGCACGGGCAGCCCGCTCAGCCGGTCCGGGTCGGTGCCGGCCAGCGAGTCGTACAGGCGGTGCCACCAGTCCGCGGGGCGCTCCACCCCGGCGAGCCGGTCGATCGCGTCGCCCAGCGGCAGCCGGGCCACCCCGAGGACGCGCAGTTCGGGGCGGCGCTCCAGCCCGGGGGGCAGCAGCGTCGGGAAGACCTCCGCCAGCACGCGCACGGTCTCCGCGCCGGTGCCCTCGACGACCTCGGCCTCCACCGGGCGCAGCGCGGGCGGCAGTTCGTCCTCGCCGTCCGTGCCCGTGACGTCGGCGGCGCGCGGCAGGAAGGCGGTGCGCGGCAGCCGCTCCTGCACGTGGCGGCGCAGTTGCGCGTCCAGCTCGCCCTTGCCGAGCGGGCCGGGTACCAGGTCCACGATGCCCGTGCTCACCGGTCGCCAGTCCGCCAGCAGCCGTACGTAGAGCTCGGCCGCCCGCGCGACCAGGAAGTCGGTGAGGGCGCCGGGTGCGGCGTGGCGCCGGCTCGGGTCCAGCGGCAGCGAGGCGATGAGCAGCGCGGGCAGCCCCAGCGGCTCGTCCGTCGGCGTCGGGGCGTGCACGAAGGGCGCCGTCCGCGGCCGCTCGGGCGCGCCGTCCTGGCCCACCGGGACGGCCCAGGTCACCGACCACACCGGGCGCAGCCGCTCCTCGACCGGGCGGTCGCTCAGCAGCGCCGCCTCCAGCGGGCCCGCGTCGCTCACGGTGCGCCAGCGGGTGGTGCCGCCGGCGCTGTCCACGACGACGGTCAGCCCGTCCTCCTGACGCCGGCTCAGGGTCCGTACCCCCTCGGGCGTCTCCACGACCACCTCGGTCAGGCCGGGCAGGGACAGCAGCAGCGCGTCGTCGATCGCGGCGAGCAGGCTCGCCGCGAGGTCCGCGGCGGCGCCGTCGCGCAGCGGCAGCACGACGCACGTGTCGTAGCCGTCCGGGGCGGTGCCCTCGGCGGGCAGCGGCAGCCGCAGCAGCGGTACGTGGCCGTCCCGGCGGCGCAGTTCGTCGGTGAGCCCCGGGGAGCGCCCACCGGTCTCCCGCGCGAGGTCGCGGGCCTCGGCCAGCGACCAGCGGACGCCGCCGCTGCGGCTGAGGATCGCGGGCTCGTCGCTGACCGCGAGCACGGCGGAGAACCCGACGCCGAAGCGGCCGACGGCCAGGGCGCCCTCCTCGCGCTTGGAGCTGGCGCGCAGCGTCGACAGGGACTCCACGCCCGCGGCGTCCAGGTGGGCCCCGGTGTTCGCGGCGGCGAGCACCCCCTCGCGCAGGGTCAGCCGCAGGCGGCCGGTCACCCCCGCACGGGTCGCCGCGTCGGCGGCGTTCTGGGCCAGCTCGACGACGAGACGGTCGCGGTAGCCGCCGAGCGCGAGGTCCTCCTCCGCGTTGGCGTCCTCCCGGAACCGGGCGGGCGACGCGGCCCACGCGTCCAGCACGGCCCGCCGCAGCCGTGCGGTCCCGAACGGATCTGCGCCCCGGTCCATCGCGGTCCCGCTCACGTCGTCTTCTCCCTCACGCGGTGTCGCATGCCCTGCCCTGTGCGAGTGACGCTACCGCGTGGGCTGTCGCCCGGTCGTCCCGCACGCGCCCGCCCCGGGGGACGCCGCCCCGCGCGGGCCGGGCCGGCCACGGTGCCCCCTGCGGTGGGCCGCCCCAGGCTCTGCTCGGCCCCGGACATCGGCCGCCGGCGGAGCCGGCAACGTGGGCCGAGCTCCCGGCCGGGAAACGGCAGCCGTCACCGGTGACCCACCCCTCGACCGGAGCGCCCGGACAGCAGCCCGCGCAACCCGGGCGCGGGCGTCGGCCGGCAAGGTGGCCGCATTCCCCCGCCGGGATGGCACCCTCACCCGCGCACAGCGGCCCCGGTGGGTCGGGCGTGGGCGCAGGGGCACCCCACCCGGCCCTGATCCGCGCCGTCCGCGGACGGCAGACGTCAACTGGGGCCCAGTTCCTCGACCGGAGTGCCCGGACGGCAGCCCGCGCAACCCTGGCGCGGGCGTCGGCCGTGGCCGAGTCACCCAACCGGGACGACCGGCGCCCAACGGCCCCGGTGGGCCCCGGACCAGGCCGGACGCGGGCGGAGCCCACACGGCCCGCAAGGAACGCCCAGCGCCACCCGATCGCAGGCGTCGGCCACCGCCGGATCCAGCGACCGTGGGCCGAGTTGCCGGGATGGCGCCCTCACCGTCGCCACAGCGGCCCCGACCTGGACCAGGCGGGGCGTGTGGCGGAGGCCACACGGCCGCCGAGGCGCGCCATCCGCGGCGCGGGCGGTCGGGCGGCGGAGCGGGGGACACCGGACCCGCCGCCCCGGGCCGCGGCGGAGCCGTCAGCTGTGGCCGAGTTCCTCGGCCGGGGTGGTGTCCTCGACGGAGCCCTGGCGGTCGGGGTGGAGGGGGAGCGGCTCGATCGCGGTCTCGTCGAGGACGGGCGGCGCGGGCCGGGGCGTCTTCGGCATGACCGCGGCCTCCGAGTGCGCGCCGCAGCCGTAGGCGAGGGAGACCACGCGTCCGTCGGCCGGGGAGAACTCGTTCGCGCAGACGCCGAAGGCCTGCCGCAGGGAGCCCGCGATCGGGACGAGGAAGCCGCAGGAGACGCACTGGGCGGGGGCGGCCTGGGCCATCGGGGCCTTGGGGCCGTACTCGTCCTCCCAGCGGTCCGCGGCGACGTGCAGACCGTACCGGGACAGCACGCGAGGCCGGGCCATGCCGATCTCCTCCGCGACCGCGGCGATCGTGCCGACCGTGGGCGCCATCGGCAGGGTCGCCGGGGGGCCGCCGGAGACGTCCGCGTCCTCGGCCTCGACGAGCTCGGCCATCTCCTCGGAGACCGGCGAGTTCGGCGGCGGGGCGTCCTCCCCGGAGAAGCCGGTCTCCAGGCGCAGGTCCTCCGCCTCGGTGGGCAGCAGGTCGCCGGGGCCGAGGTCGCCGGGGCGCAGGCGCTCGCTCCACGGCACCCATTCGGGCGCGAGGATGGCCTCGGGCCCGGGCACGAGGACCGTCTCGTCCAAGGTGATGGCCTTGGCGCGGGAGGCGCGGGTGAGCGTGACCGCCCAGCGCCAGCCGCGGTAGGAGGCCTCACGGCAGTCGAACAGGTGCGTGACGACGCGGTCGCCCTCGGCGACCGCCCCGAGGTGCTCGCCGACCGCTTTCTCGCCGAAGGCCTCGACGGCGGCTTCGAGGGCGAGGTCGACCGCCTCGGCGCACAGGCGGTCAGGGGTACGGCTTCGCATCGCAGCACTCACAAGAATCGATTCTCTCCTACGCCGTCTTACGCGTGCGCCGCCGAGGGTCGGGCGGGGCGGTGGCGGAGCGGACCGGAGGACCGCTTCAAACGCTGCCTGCCCGTACGTCCACGGGCGCACCTGATGACTCCATTCTGCGCGATCGCACGCTATCGGTGCGCGCCCCGTTCGGAAAGCCGCCCGGTAGGGCAGACTGGCGAGCGTGGCACGCACAGTGACGTCCGGCCCGGGACCGGTTCGCAGGGCGGGGAACGCCGTCGCGCGCGCCACGCAGCGTACGTCGTCCGCCGTGGTGCGGCGCGTCCGGCGTCACACGCACTCGGGCGGGGCGGGCGAGTCGGGCCTGGCGAAGCTGATCGAGCTGCACGCGGTGAACTCGGCCGGCGACATGCTGATCACCGTCGCGCTCGCCAGCACGATCTTCTTCTCCGTGCCGACCGGTGAGGCGCGCGGCCGCGTGGCGCTCTACCTGCTGGTCACGATGGCCCCGTTCGCGCTGCTGGCCCCGGTGATCGGGCCGCTGCTGGACCGCATCCCGCACGGCCGGCGCGCCGCGATGGCGATGTCGATGCTGGCCCGGGCGATCCTGGCCTGGACGATGGCCGGGGTGGTGGCGACCGCCGGACTGGAGCTGTACCCGGCCGCCTTGGGCGTGCTCGTGGCGTCGAAGGCGTACGGCGTGGTGCGCAGCGCCGTGATGCCACGGCTGCTGCCGGCCCGTACGACGCTGGTGAAGGCGAACTCCCGGGTGAGCCTGACGGGCCTGCTGGCCACCGCCGTGGCGGCGCCGATCGGCGGGCTGCTCCACCTGATCGGGCCGGGCGTGCCGCTGTACGGGGCGTTCGTCGTCTTCGTCGTCGGGACGCTGCTCTCCTTCTCCCTCCCGCACAAGGTGGACTCCGCCAAGGGCGAGGCGCGCGCCGAACTGACCTCGGGTGAGGAGGTCGAGCACCACCGCCTGGGCCGGCAGTGGCGGGAGAAGCGGCCGGGGCTGCGGAGCGTCGGCGGCCCGGTGCTGCACGCCCTGCAGGCCAACGCCGCGCTGCGGGCGCTGTCGGGGTTCCTGACCCTCTTCCTGGCGTTCCTGCTGCGCGAGCATCCGCTGGGCGGCCTGTCGGGGCCGGTGTCGCTGGGCCTGGTCGCCGTGGCGGCGGGCACCGGCAACGCCTTCGGCACCGCGCTGGGCTCCTGGCTGCGCGACCGCGGACCGGAGCGGATCATCATCAGCGCGCTGGCCGCCGCCCTGGCGGCGACGTGCGTGGCGGCGGCCTGGTACGGCGTGCTGACCATCGCCGTCGTCGCGGCCGCGGCGGGCATCGCGCAGGCGCTGGGCAAGCTCTCGCTGGACGCCCTGATCCAGCGGGACGTGCCCGAGGAGGTGCGCACCTCGGCGTTCGCCCGCTCGGAGACCGCCCTCCAGCTGGCGTGGGTGATCGGCGGCGCCATCGGCATCGTCCTGCCGCTCAACGGCACGCTGGGGATGGCGGTGGGGGCGGCCCTGGTGGCGCTCGGCGTCACCTTCTCGGTCCGCGGCCTGATGACGGGTGCCCGGGGACGGGCGACACGTCCGCGCACCGTCTGAGCGGGGGGGTGGCCAGGGGACACGAGCGGGCCCCCCGCGTAGCGGGAGCGCGACCGCCCGGTAGCCTCACCTTCATGAGCAATCGCCGCCGTGCCGCCGCCCTCGGTGCCGTGTCCCTCGGGCTGATCGCCCTCTCCGCCTGCGAGAAGCCGACCCCCCTGGCGACCGTCACCGTCGGCGACAGGACCGTGACCACCGAGGCCACCAGCAAGTGCTACCTCGACGGGAAGAAGCTTTCGGAGCAGGTCTTCCTGGCCTGCCTGCAGGGCAAGCCCGAGAAGACCATCACGGTCCGGCCCGGTGACAAGGTGCGGATCGGCGTCGACCCCGCGATCGCCGAGAAGGGCTGGGTCGTGGCCGCCGGCACCTCCGGCAAGTCGGGGCTGCTGAAGGACACCACCTACCGCTCCTTCGACGCCGAGACCCTGCTCTCCGACGCGCAGACCGGTGCCGCGGCCAGCGAGGTGACCCTCAACATCATCGAGACCGCCGGCGCCCAGGACTACCTCGGCGTCTGGCAGTTCAAGCTGAAGTCGGCGGGCTGAAACCGTCCGCTGACTCCGCCGAGGTCATGATGCCCCGCCTCCTCGTCGTCACCGCCGTCCCGGCGGAACGCGACGCGGTCGTCCGCGGGCTCGGCGGCACGCCCGCCGAGCAGCCCGTACCGGGTGGCCGCGTGCTGCTGCGCACCGCCCTCGCGGACGTGCTGGCCGCGGGCGTCGGCCCCGCCGCCGCGGCGGCGGGCACGGCGGCGGCGCTCACCGCGGCGCGGTACGGGCTCGTCGTCTCGGCCGGGATCGCCGGCGGCTTCCAGCCCCACGCACCGGTCGGCTCGGTGGTCGTCGCGAACGCGATCGTCGCCGCCGACCTGGGCGCGGAGGGCCCGGAGGGCTTCCTCCCGGTCGCCGAGCTGGGCTTCGGCACCTCCGAGCACCGGCCGCCGGGACCGCTGTCCCGCCGGGTCGCCGACGTGCTCGGCGCGGCGTACGGGCCGGTCCTGACGGTGTCGACGGTGACCGGGACGGCCGGGCGGGCCGCGGAGCTGACGCGTCGTCACCCCGGCGCGCCGGCCGAGGCCATGGAGGGCTTCGGCGTCGCGGAGGCGGCCGCGGCGCACGGGCTGCCCGTCCTGGAGATCCGTACGGTGTCCAATCCGGTGGGCCCGCGCGACCGCACGGCCTGGCGGATCGGGGAGGCGCTCGACGCGCTCGCCGACGCCTTCGCCCGGCTCGGGAAGCAACCCGCCGTACTCGACGTTGGAGACCGGACATGAGCCAAGAGCGCGCACTGCGGATCGCCTACTCCCCGTGCCCCAACGACACCTTCGTCTTCCACGCCTGGGCGCACGGCCTGGTCCCGGGCGCGCCCGCGATCGACGTGACCTTCGCGGACATCGACGTCACCAACGGGATGGCCGAGCGCGGCGAGTTCGACGTCCTGAAGGTCTCGTACGCGGTGCTCCCCTACGTGCTCGACGAGTACGCGCTGCTGCCCTGCGGCGGCGCGCTGGGCCGCGGCTGCGGCCCGCTCGTCCTGACCAGGGACGAGGGCACCGGCAAGGGCGCCGACCTGAGCGGGCGCACGGTGGCGGTGCCGAGCGAGCGCTCGACGGCGTACCTGCTCTTCCGGCTGTGGGCGGCCGCCGAAGTGCCGGGCGGCGTCGGGGAGATCGTCGTCCTGCCGTTCCACGAGATCATGCCGGCGGTACGGGACGGCCGGGTGGACGCGGGGCTCGTGATCCACGAGGCGCGCTTCACCTACCAGGACTACGGGCTGCACAAACTCGCGGACATGGGCGAGCACTGGGAGCAGACCACCACGCTGCCCATCCCGCTCGGCGCGATCATCGCCAAGCGCTCCCTGGGCGAGGAGCGTCTGCGCGAACTGGCGGCCGCGGCCCGCACCTCCGTGCACATGGCCTGGGACGAGCCCGAGGCCTCACGCGGCTACGTCATGGAGCACGCGCAGGAGATGGACCCGAAGGTGGCGGACCAGCACATCGGGCTGTACGTGAACGAGTTCACCTCGGCGCTCGGCGAGGAGGGCTACGCGGCGGTCCGCGGGCTGCTCACCCGGGCCGCGGCCGAGGGACTGGTGCCACCCCTCGGTCCGCACGCGCTCGAGTCGTGAGCCCGCACCCGGGCGGGGGGTCAGACGTCCAACTGGTCGGCGACGACGCGCAGGACGGACGCGATCTTGTGGCCGTGGGCCTTGTCCGGGTAACGGCCGCGCTGCAGCGAGCGGGCGACGTCCTCCAGCAGCGTGGTGAGGTCCTGGACGATGGGCAGCAGTTCGTCGGGCTTGCGCCGCTGCGCGGCCGCCACGGACGGCGCCGGCTCCAACAGGGTCACCGACAGCGCCTGGTCACCGCGCTGTCCGGCGACGACGCCGAACTCGACTCGTTGCCCCGGCTTCAGCGTGGCCACGCCGTCCGGCAGAACGGAGGAGTGCACGAAGACGTCGCCGCCGTCGTCGCGGGAGAGGAAGCCGAAGCCCTTCTCGCTGTTGAACCACTTGACCTTGCCGGTAGGCACGTCCGACCTCGTCCTCGCTGTAGACAGAAAAAAGCTCTTGGATAGCAAGACAGCGGGCCTCTTGGCAGACCCGCTGCCCATAAGGCTAATGGCCCAGGGGCGTGTGACAAGACTCCGTGGTCTTCCTGCCCCGGCCACCGTCCGGCCGGTGCGCTGCGACTTCCCCGGGCGATCTACCCTGGTCCGGTGACCACCGAAACCCGGAAACCCGGCGATCTCCTCGTGCGCGCCGGCGCCGCCGTCTTCGTCGTCGGCGCGCTCGGCACTCTGGCCACCGTGGCCCCGCTCTTCCTGGGATCCGACCCGCTGCCGACCGCCGCCTACCTGGTGTCGATGCTCATGGGCGTCGGCTTCGCGCTGGCCCTGGCCGGGCTGCTGCGCTCCGCGCGGGCGCAGAGCCGTCAGGCGACGGCGCCGGGGTCCGGGGCGTAGGAGGCGAACCAGGCGGGGAACTCCGTCAGGTCGGCCAGCACGACGTCCGCCCCCGCGGTGCGCAGTTCGTCCGCCGTGACCGGGCCCGTCGCCACCGCCACGGACAGCGCGCCGGCCGTGCGGGCCCCGACGACGTCCCCCACGTGGTCCCCGACGTAGACCGCCGCCCCGTACTCGGTCAGCGCCTCGGCCTTCGCCTCGGCCCACAGCCAGCCGCGCACCTCGTCGACCTCCAGGCCCAGGTGCGTGAGGTGCAGCTTGGCGTTCGGCTCGTGCTTCGCGGTGACCACGACGGCCCGCCCGCCCGCCGCGTGCACGGCGGCGACGGCCTCGCGCGCCCCGGGCATGGCCGGGGTCGGGGCGATGGCGAACTCGGGGTACAGCGCCCGGTAGCGGTCCGCGACCGCGGGGACGTCCTCCGCGGGGAACCAGTGCGCCAGCTCCCAGTTGAGCGGCGGCCCGAGGCGGGTGACGGCGAGCGCGGCGTCGACGAAGACACCGGTCTCCTCGGCGAGGCGCTCGTACGTGGCCTTGATGCCGGGCCGTGAGTCGATCAGGGTCATGTCGAGGTCGAACCCGACCGTTATCGGGGACGTCGGCTGGGAAGCGGGCATGGCAGCCACTCTAACGAGGCCGCCGGCCGGCCCTGCTCCCCCGCCAGAGCAGGAAGGCGGCGGAGGCGACGGCCGCGATCCGCACGACCGTGGGCAGCGCGTCGGCGATCGCGGAGTCCAGGCCGCCCTCGGGGATCGGCTCGCCCCACCGTCCGGCGAAGCGGCCCCAGATCCAGATCAGCGCGGCCGCGGCGGTCAGCCCCGGCAGGCCCAGCGCCGCGAACCGGGACGCGCGGCGGGACAGGCGGCGTGAGCCGTACGCCACGGCCCACCCGGCGAGGAGGGCGATCCAGGAGCCGAGGACGGCGCCGGTCAGCAGCAGGAGCGCGGCGACGGACTCCAGGAGACCGGCCCGCCACCGCCACGGCCCGCGGCGCGTGGCCGGCGCGGCGTCCGGCTCGGCCTCGGGCGCGGCCTCGGCCTTGGCGGCCGGGGCGGCCGGGGCGGCCTCCGGCTCTTCCTCCGGGGTCAGCGGGATGATCAGGCCACCGGTCATGCCGGGCAGCCCGGCGAGTTCGTCACCGGGCAGGAACGTCCGCGACGCGGACGGCGAAGGCGAAGGCGACTGGGTGCGCTGGTCGGGCAGCCGCCACCACTGCGGCTCCGCCGGTGCGGGCTCCGCCGGGGTGCGGGGGGCGGGCACCGCGGCGGCGGCCTCCCCCTCCACCACGGCGTCCGGGGCGCCCAGCCGGCCCAGGATCCGCCGCACCACGGCGGGGTTGTCGCTGCCGTGCCGCTCCCGGTCGATGTCCTTGCGCAGGCGTGCCACCAGGTCCCGCCGCCGGTCCGCCGGGAGGGCGGTCTGTGCCAGGTCCCCCACCTTGCTGAGGTAGTCCAGTACCAGCCGGTCGCTCTCCTCCGCACCCATGCCCCGACGCTACCGCCCCGGGCCGCGCCCGGGCATGGTTGCGGGTCGGCCGCTCGCCGGAGGCGAAGCGGGATGGCGCAACCCCACGACGGCGCCGCGCCTGTGCGGTACCGCGGGATGCTCCGGCGTCCGCACCCCGGTGGGTGGGGTGCGCCCACCCTCCCCCAGCCTTCGGCCGGGGGACCCCCGTGCCCGGGGACGACTGCCCACAACCCCACACACCCGCACCGGGCACGCTTGGGGAAAAGCGGGGGCGACGCCCACCATGGGTTGGGGACGGGCAGGGCTAATGTGGGGGAGATGAGCACTGACGGCCCCGCGGCGGCGCCGCGCACGCTCGCGGAGGATCTGCGCGCCCGCGGCGACGACGCGCTGTCCGCACTGCTCCGGGCGCGCCCGGACCTGCTGAACCCGGTCCCGAACGACCTCTCGCAGCTGGCGACCCGCGCCGGCACCCGCGCCTCCGTCGTCCGCGCCCTCGAACGCCTGGACCGGTTCACGCTGCAGACCGCCGAGGCCCTGGCCGTCGCGCCGGACGGCGCCGGGCACGACGCGCTCGCCGCGCTGATGGGCCCGGAGTCGGCGGAGGCGCTGCCCGGCGCGGTGGCGACGCTGCGGGCGCAGGCACTGCTGTGGGGCGGGGACGACCGGCTGCGCCTGGTGCGTACCGCGCGCGACATCCTGGCCCCGGCCGCGGGGACCCCGTCCCCGACCGGCCTCGGGCCGACCGTGGCCGAGGCGACCTCCGGCATGTCGCCGACGCGGTTGCAGCAGATCCTCACGGTGGCCGGGCTGCCGCCCACGCACGACCCGGTGAGCGCGGTCGGGTCGTTGACCTCGCTGTTCGCCAACCGGGCGCGGATGGCGGCACTGCTCGACGGCGCGCCCCCGGAGGCCGTGGCGGTGCTGCGCAGGCTGGCGTGGGGCCCGCCGTACGGGGAGGTGGCGGACGTGTCGGTGCCGCCGCCCCCGGTGGCCTGGCTGCTGGAGCGCGGGCTGCTGCTGCCGGCCGGGGCGCGCAACGTCGTGCTCCCCCGCGAGGTGGCCCTGCATCTGCGCGACGGCAGGGCGCACCGCGCCCCGGAGCCGGTCGCGCCGGCCGTGGAGCCGAAGCAGCACGATCCACAGGCTGTGGACAGGACCGCCGCGGGTCAGGCCTTCACAGCGGTCCGTACGGTCGAGGAGCTGCTGAAGCAGTGGGAGACCGGCGGTCCGCCGGTGCTGCGTGCGGGCGGGCTGAGCGTGCGGGACCTGAAGCGGGTGGCCACGGCACTGGACGTGCCGGATCCGCTGGCCGCGTTCTGGGTGGAGGTGGCGTACGCCGCGGGCCTGGTCGCCGCGGACGGGGAGCTGGACGAGGCGTACGCGCCGACCCCAGCGACCGACGGGTGGCTGGCGCTGCCCGCCGAGGACCGCTGGGCGGCCCTGGTCACGGCGTGGCTGGCCGCCACCCGCGTACCGGGTGTCGTCGGCACGCGGGACGTGAAGGGCCGCGCGCTGGCGGCGCTCGGCCCCGACCTGGACCGTTCGCTCGCCCCGGAGGTGCGCCGCCGGACGCTGGAGCTGCTGGCCGCGCTCCCCGAGGGCGCCTCGGCGGACCAGGACGCGCTGCTGGCCCGGCTGCGCTGGGAGCGACCGCTGCGGGGCGGCGCCTCGATGGACCCGCTCCGCGCCGACCTGGTGCGCTGGACGGTGACGGAGGCGGAGATGCTGGGGGTCACCGGCCGTGGCGCGCTGGCGGCGCACGGCCGCGCGCTGCTGCGGCGTTCCGGGGACGCGGCGGCCGTGCTGCTCGGGCCGCTGCTGCCGGAACCGCTGGACCACGTGCTGCTCCAGGCCGATCTGACGGCGGTCGCACCGGGCCCTCTGCAGCCGCACCTCGCCGAGACCCTGCACGTCCTGGCGGACGTGGAGTCCAAGGGCGGCGCGACCGTCTTCCGCTTCACCCAGGAGTCGGTGCGCCGGGCGCTGGACGCCGGCCGCACCGCCGCCGACCTGCACGCCTTCCTCTCCGCGCACTCGCGCACGCCCGTGCCGCAGCCGCTGAGCTACCTCGTGGACGACGTCGCCCGCCGGCACGGACGCTTGCGCGTGGGCGCGGCTTCGGCGTACGTGCGCTGCGACGACGACGCGCTGCTCAGCGAGCTGCTGGCCGACCGCCGGGCGGCCGGCCTCGGGCTGCGCCGCCTCGCGCCGACGGTGCTGGCGGCGCAGAGCGATCCGGCGACGCTGCTGGAGCGGCTGCGCGCGCTGGGCCACGCGCCGGCGGCCGAGTCCGCCGAGGGCGATGTGCTGATCACCCGCGCGGACGCCCGGCGCACCCCGCCGCGCAGCGCGCCGGTACCCGTGGTGGACGGGCCGCCGACCCCGGACGGGACACTCCTCGGGGCGGCCGTCAAGGCGATCCGGGCCGGTGACCGGGCCTCGACCGCGGTCCGCAGGGAGCCCGCGGAGCGCCCCGGCGGCCACGGCGACGGCCGGTTGCCGCGCACGGCGGCGGCCGAGACGCTGGCGACGATGCAGGCGGCGGTGCTGACCGGCGAGTCGGTGTGGATCGGCTACGTCAACGCGGAGGGCGCGGCGAGCCAGCGCGTGATCGGCCCGATCCGGGTGGAGGGCGGGTTCGTCACCGCGTACGACCACACCGCCGACGAGGTCCGCACCTTCGCGCTGCACCGGATAACGGGTGTCGCCGAGCTCGCCGACGACCTGGCGTGACCCTGCCGCGGGGCGGGGACGGGACGCCGCCCGGGGC
>NZ_JARAVO010000234.1:0-15077 GCF_033792805.1 Streptomyces sp. PA03-1a | reverse complement strand
GTCGGCAACCCCCTCAAACTCTCCGACTCACCCACCACCATCCACCGCTCACCCCTCCTCGGCGAACACAACCACGACATCTACACCACCGAACTCGGCATCCACGAGGACGAGTTGCCGGGGCTCAAGGCACTGGGAGTGATCTGACATGACCGCGGACCACGCGCGCCGTTCCACCGGCAGTGACACGACCCGGCGGTGCGCCCCGCCGCCGTACGGGCGGCGCCCGGTGTGCGGCCCGCCGGCGCCGCGGACCCCGCCGCCGTACCGGGGCCGGTGCGCCGTGCGGTCCGGCCTGAGTTGATACACCCCGTCTATCGACCGCCGGGCGGACACGGGAGCGGCAGGTGCCGCCGTGGTCCGCCCCGGACCGGCAGCCCGCGTGGATGATCGGAGCACGTGGACGGCCGCACCAGAAAAGGAGCGCACCGGAAGTCATGACGACGTCAACGTACGGTTCCGCACAGCCCGGCGGCAGCGCCCCGGGCGGGGAGACGGTCACCGACCGCCTCGTGGAGTCCAACCGCAAGTACGCCGCCGGGTTCACCGACCCGGGCATGGGCGCCCGGCCCGTGCTCCAGGTGGCCGTGGTGGCCTGCATGGACGCCCGGATCGACCTGCACGCCGCCCTCGGCCTGGAACTGGGCGACTGCCACACCATTCGCAACGCCGGCGGTGTGGTCACCGACGACACCATCCGGTCGCTGACCATCAGCCAGCGCGCCCTGAAGACCCGCAGCGTGATACTGATCCACCACACCGGCTGCGGTCTGCAGACCCTCACCGAGGACTTCCGCCACGAGCTGGAGCTGGAGGTCGGCCAGCGCCCTGCCTGGGCGGTGGAGGCGTTCCAGGACGTCGACCAGGACGTCCGGCAGTCGATGCAGCGGGTGCGTACGTCCCCGTTCCTGCCCCACACCGACGACGTCCGGGGATTCGTCTTCGACGTCACGACGGGGCTGCTGCGGGAGATCGACCCGCGCCCCTGAACCACCCGGGGCACGCAAGCCCCCACCAGGACCTGCGCGCGGACCGGCGGACGGCAACCTGCCGGGAGACGCGGGACGGCTGCTCCCGGCGGCTGGTCCGCGCGCACGCCGGCGGGGCGGCCGGCCCGCACGCACCCGCGTGCCCGGCCGCCCCGTCCGTCGTCGTGCCCACATCCGCTGCCTGACGGCAGATCAGCAACCGTTCCCGAGGGGGTCACCTCGTGTCGTACCGCAACGCCTTCTCCCGTGTCCTGAGCGACGTCATCGCGCCCCGTGCCGAGCGGACCGGCAGGGAGGGGAGCTTCCCGCGCCGCGCGGTGAGCGCCCTGGGCGAGGCGGGGCTGCTCGGGCTGACCGTCTCCACCGACCTGGGCGGCGGTGGCCGGGGTCCGGCCGAGGCCGCCGAGGTCGTCGCGCGGATCGCCGGGACCTGCCCGGTGACCGCGGCCGTGCTGCAGTCCCACTACGCGGCGGTCGCCGTGATCGAGGCGTGCGGGAGCCGCTGGGTGCGCGGCGAGACGGCCGCCGGACGCCACCTCAGCAGCCTCGCCCTGGCGGACGGTACGGACGGCGCGTACGGTGCCGCGGGCGCGACCGCCACCCGCTCGGGAGAGGTGGTCGCCCTGCGCGCCCGCAAGCGCGAGGTGGTCGCGGCGGGGGAGGCCGACAGCTACGTCTGGTCGTCGCTGCCGCTGGCCGCCGGGGACGGGCTGACCCTGTGGCTGGTGCCCGCGCACGCGCCCGACCTGTTCGTCCCGGCCCGGCCGGACGGAGGCGGACCGCACGGCAGTGCCACCTCCACGGTCCTGGCCGATCCGGTCCTCGTCCCCGCCGACGCGATGCTCGGGGAGGACGGCGCGGGGCACGAGGTCGTGCTGCGCACCGTGCTGCCGTGGCTGCACGAACTGCGCGACGCCCTGGGCTCCTCGGCCGTCCACCCGTCGGTCGAGGCCGCGGACACGGCCGCGTCGGCGGCGGTGGGCGGGGCGGCTCAGCTCAGCGCCGTCGCCCCCGCCGCGACCGCCTTGCGGTAGTCGCCGGTGCGTTCGGTGTGCTTGCGCATGATCTCGCCGGCGCGGTCGCCGTCGCCCTTGGCGATGGCCTTGATGAGCTGGGCGTGCTCGTTCCAGGCGTCCTTGCCGCGGGGCTTGGCGATGGGGGTGTAGTACCACCGCACCTTCCGGCTCACCTGCGAGATCAGCTCGGCCAGCACGGCGTTCGCGGCGATGGACGTGATGAAGGAGTGCAGCGCCGTGTTCGCCGTGACCAGGCGCTCCACGTCGCCCCCGGCGAGCGCCTCGACACCCTCCTTCTGCAGCTCCCAGAGGCGTTCGACGTCCTCGGGTTTGGCGTTCTCGGCGGCGAGCCGGGCCGAGTACGTCTCCAGCACCGAGCGGACGCCGAGCAGTTGGGCTGCCTCCTCCTCGGTGGGGGAGTGGACGAAGGCGCCCTGGGCGGGGCGCAGGTCGACCCAGCCGTCGGTCTGCAGCCGCTGCAGTGCCTCGCGCACCGGCTGGCGGGAGACCCCGAGGTGCTCGGCGAGTTCGGCCTCGACCAGGTGCTGGCCCGGTGTGAGGGAGCCGTTGATGATCAGTTCGATCAGGGCGTCGTACACGGCCTGGCGCAGTGGTGCGGGGCGGGCGACCCGGCGGGTCGCCGCGGCCGTCAGGGCCTCACGCATGGTTCCCCCGTTCTGCCACCGAGCCTGTGGGCCGACGGCTCTGCACTGGTGGCCGCCGTGAGGGGCGCCGGCGGCGGGAACGGGCAGTATACAGGTTTTGGTATGCAACATGCCTTTCGGTCGCGACAAGACGCGCCCGGGTGCCGGGACTTGGGAAAAGTCCCGGCTGCAGGATTCTGTATGCAGAAGTTTGTATGCGGTATCGTCGCCGTGTACTGCCGGCACCGTCGGGAAGGCGAAGCGGCTTCGTGACGATCCCGCGCCCGAACTCCCTGACCTGGCGAAGGCGGAGTGGTCAATGACGATCGGCGGGAGTGACATGACGGTCGAAGACGTGGTCAGGACGGTTGTGGCCGACCATCGGGATCAGCGCGGTGCCCTGCTACCGGTACTGCATGCCCTGCAGGCCGAGTTGGGCTGCGTGCCGAAAGAGGCGATACCGGTGCTCGCCGACGAGTTCAACCTCTCCAGGGCGGACGTCCACGGAGTGGTGACCTTCTACCACGACTTCCGCCGTGAGCCGGCGGGACGGACCACGGTGCGCATCTGCCGCGCCGAGGCCTGCCAGGCCCTCGGGTCCGACGCGCTGGTGGGCTACGCGCGGGAAGCGGGACTGGCCCTGGGGGAGACGACCCCGGACGGTTCGGTCACCGTCGAGCAGGTCTTCTGCCTCGGCAACTGCGCCCTGGGGCCGGCGGTCGAGGTGAACGGCCGGTTGTACGGACGAGTGGGCACGGCCCGGTTGGGCTCCATCCTCAAGGGGACGGTCGCATGACGAAGAACTCTTCCGACTCCACGGTGACGGTCTACGTCCCGCGTGACTCGGCGGCCAGATCGGTCGGCGCGGACGAGGTGGCGGACGCGCTGCGGCGCGTCGCGGCGGAGCGGGAGGCGCCCGTCGACGTGGTGCGCAACGGCTCCCGCGGCATGCTGTGGCTGGAGCCGCTGGTCGAGGTGGTCACCCCGGCCGGCCGTGTCGGCTACGGGCCGGTGGCCCCCTCGGACGTGGAGGGACTGCTGGCGGCGGGCATGCTCGAAGGCGCGGACCACCCGCTGCGCCTCGGCGTCGTCGACGAACTGCCCTGGCTGGCCCGCCAGACGCGGGTCACCTTCTCCCGGGTCGGGGTGACCGACCCCCTCTCGCCGGAGGACTACCTGCGCCACGGCGGCCTGGCCGGACTGCGCACCGCCCTCGGCATGGCCCCCGCCGACGTCGTCACCGAGGTCACCGACTCCGGCCTGCGCGGCCGCGGCGGCGCCGGCTTCCCGGCCGGCATCAAGTGGAAGACCGTCATGGACTGCGCCGACGAACTCAAGTTCGTCTGCTGCAACGCCGACGAGGGCGACAGCGGCACCTTCGCCGACCGCATGGTCATGGAGGGCGACCCCTTCATGCTCATCGAGGGCATGACGATCGCCGCGCACGCCGTGGGCGCCCGCGAGGGCTACTTCTACATCCGCTCCGAGTACCCCGACGCGGTGGCCACGATGCGCGCGGCGATCGGCATCGCGCGCGAGCAGGGGTGGCTCGGCGAGGGCATCCTTGGGTCCCCGCTCGACTTCGACCTGCACGTACGCGTCGGCGCCGGCGCGTACATCTGCGGCGAGGAGACCTCCATGCTGGAGAGCCTGGAGGGCAAGCGCGGCACCGTCCGGGCCAAGCCGCCGATCCCCGCCATCGAGGGGCTGTTCGGCAAGCCGACGGTCGTGAACAACGTCCTCACCCTCGCCACGGTGCCGGTCATCCTCGCCGAGGGCGCCAAGGCGTACCGGGAACTCGGCGTGGAGCGCTCGCGCGGCACCCAGGTGTTCCAGCTCGGCGGCAACATCGCCCGCGGCGGGATCGTGGAGACCGCCTTCGGCGTCACGCTGCGCGAACTGGTCGAGGAGTACGGCGGCGGCACCTTCTCCGGGCGGCCGGTCCGCACGGTGCAGGTCGGCGGGCCGCTCGGCGCCTACCTGCCGACGTCGATGTTCGACCTGCCGATGGACTACGAGGCGTTCGCCGAGGCGGGTGCCATGCTGGGCCACGGCGGCGTCGTCGTCTTCGACGAGAGCGTCGACATGGCCGCCCAGGCCCGGTTCGCGATGGAGTTCTGCGCCGAGGAGTCCTGCGGCAAGTGCACGCCCTGCCGGGTGGGATCGGTCCGCGGCGTCGAGGTGATCGACAAGATCGTGGCCGGTCAGCAGCGGGACGAGAACCTGGCCCTGCTCGAGGACCTGTGCGAGCTGATGACCGACGGCTCCCTGTGCGCGATGGGCGGGCTCACGCCGATGCCCGTGCGCAGCGCCATCGCGCACTTCCCCGACGACTTCCTCGCCCGCGACCCCGGCCGGGCGATCCCACGCACGCACGCCCATGGAGGAAGGACGGAGGGCACGGCATGACACTCCTGAAGGAACCCGACTTCGGCACACCGGAGCGCCCCGGCGCGGCGACGGTCGCGGTGGAAGTGGACGGGATGCCGGTGACCGTGCCGGAGGGCACATCGGTGATGCGCGCCGCCGCGCTCGCCGGCATCGACATCCCCAAGCTCTGCGCCACCGACAGCCTGGAGCCCTTCGGCTCCTGCCGGCTGTGCGTGGTGGAGATCGACGGCCGGCGGGGCACCCCGGCGTCCTGCACCACGCCGGTGGCGGACGGGATGAGCGTGCGGACCCAGACCCCCAAGGTGGAGAAGCTCCGCCAGGGCGTCATGGAGCTGTACATCTCCGACCACCCGCTGGACTGCCTGACCTGCCCGGCCAACGGCGACTGCGAGCTGCAGGACATGGCCGGCGTGGTCGGGCTGCGGCAGGTCCGCTACGGCTACGAGGGCGCGAACCACCTCGACGCGGAGAAGGACACCTCCAACCCCTACTTCGACTTCGACGCGTCCAAGTGCATCGCCTGCTCCCGCTGCGTCCGCGCCTGCGGCGAGGTGCAGGGCACCTTCGCGCTGACCATCGAGGGGCGCGGCTTCGACTCCAAGGTCTCCGCCGGCGCCGGCGAGAGCTTCATGGAGTCCGAGTGCGTCTCCTGCGGGGCCTGCGTGCAGGCCTGCCCGACCTCCACGCTCCAGGAGAAGTCGGTGGTCGAACTCGGCATGCCCACCCGCTCGGTGGTCACCACCTGCGCGTACTGCGGCGTCGGCTGCTCCTTCAAGGCCGAGCTGCGCGGCGACGAGCTGGTGCGGATGGTGCCGTACAAGGACGGCGGCGCCAACGAGGGCCACTCCTGCGTGAAGGGCCGCTTCGCCTTCGGCTACGCCAGCCACCCCGACCGGGTGCTGAAGCCCATGGTCCGCGAGAAGATCACCGACCCGTGGCGCGAGGTCGAGTGGGACGAGGCGATCGGCACGGTCGCCCGCCGGATGCGCGAGCTCCAGCAGCAGTACGGGTCGGGCGCGATCGGCGCCATCACCTCCTCGCGGTGCACGAACGAAGAGGTGTACGTCGTCCAGAAGATGGTGCGCGCCGCCTTCGGCAACAACAACGTCGACACCTGCGCCCGGGTCTGCCACTCCCCGACGGGGTACGGGCTCAAGCAGACCTTCGGCGAGTCGGCCGGCACCCAGGACTTCCGGTCCGTGGCCGAGGCCGACGTCATCATGGTGATCGGCGCCAACCCCACGGACGGGCACCCGGTGTTCGCCTCGCGGATGAAGCGCCGGCTGCGCGAGGGCGCCAAGCTCATCGTCGTGGACCCGCGCCGCATCGACCTGGTGCGCTCCCCGCACGTCCAGGCCGAGCACCACCTGCAGCTGCGGCCCAGCACCAACGTGGCCGTCGTGAACGCCATGGCGCACGTGGTGGTCACCGAGGGGCTGGTCGACCGGGCCTTCGTGGACGCGCGGTGCGAGGACTTCGACGAGTGGGCGGAGTTCATCGCCCGCCCGGAGAACAGCCCGGAGGCCACGGAGGAGCTCACCGGGGTGCCGGCCGGGGAACTGCGCGCGGCGGCACGGCTGTACGCGCAGGCCCCGAACGGCGCCATCTACTACGGTCTTGGCGTCACCGAGCACAGCCAGGGCTCGACCATGGTGATGGGCATGGCCAACCTGGCGATGGCCTGCGGCAACCTCGGCCGCGACGGCGTCGGGGTGAACCCGTTGCGCGGCCAGAACAACGTCCAGGGCTCCTGCGACATGGGTTCGTTCCCGCACGAGCTGCCCGGCTACCGGCACGTCTCCGACGACGCCGTGCGCACCGTGTTCGAGAACCTCTGGGGCGGCACGATCCTTGCCGAGCCCGGGCTGCGCATCCCGAACATGTTCGACGCGGCCATCGACGGGACGTTCCGCGGCCTGTTCGTGCACGGCGAGGACATCGCGCAGTCCGACCCCAACCTCAAGCACGTCACCGCCGCGCTGGAGGCCATGGAACTGGTCGTCGTCCAGGACCTGTTCCTCAACGAGACGGCGAAGTTCGCGCACGTCTTCCTGCCCGGCGCGTCCTTCCTGGAGAAGGACGGCACCTTCACCAACGCCGAGCGCCGCATCAACCGGGTGCGCGCGGTGATGAAGCCGAAGACGGGCAAGCACGAGTGGCAGATCGTCTCCGAGATCGCCACCGCCATGGGCCACCCCATGGCGTACGACCACCCCGGTCAGATCATGGACGAGATCGCCCAGGTCACGCCGACCTTCACCGGTGTCTCCTTCCAGCTGCTGGACGAGCTGGGCAGCGTCCAGTGGCCGTGCAACGAGAAGGCCCCCGAGGGCACGCCCATCATGCACGTGGACGAGTTCGTGCGGGGCAAGGGCAAGTTCGTGGTCACCACCTTCGTGCCGACCGCCGAGCGCAGCACCCGGCGCTTCCCGCTGATCCTGACCACGGGACGGATCCTCAGCCAGTACAACGTGGGCGCGCAGACCCGCCGTACCGGCAACGTCGCCTGGCACCCGGAGGACGTGCTGGAGCTGCACCCCCACGACGCCGAGGTCCGCGGCATCGTGGACGGCGACACGGTGACCCTGGCGAGCCGGGTGGGGGAGACGACGCTGAAGGCCGAGATCTCCGACCGCATGCCGCCCGGGGTCGTGTACACCACCTTCCACCACCCGGTGACCGGGGCGAACGTGGTGACCACGGAGAACTCCGACTGGGCGACCAACTGCCCGGAGTACAAGGTGACCGCCGTGCAGGTGGGGCTCGCCCGCCCGCGGCGGGCCGACGGCGCGGAACACGACCGGGACAGGGACCAGCTGCTGACGGTGGTGGACTGAGGTGGCCGGCGCAGTGCCGGCCGAGCGCCGGATGGCCAACGACATCGCGGCCAACCTCGTCCATCTGCCGGGCGACCGGGCGGCCGAGGCCGTCGCGGGGCACATCGGCAGGTTCTGGGACCCGCGCATGCGCACCCGTCTCCTCGACTTCGTCGACGCCGGGGCGGACGGGCTGGACCCCTTGGTGGTCGAGGCGGTGAAGCTGCTGCGCTGACGACGCGCAATCCCGGCCGGTCCCGGCCGGCCGGGATCCCGGACACCGGGGAGCGCGGGGACCTGTCCCCGCGCCCCCGGGCGGGGGCGTGCCGAGCCTCCGGCACATGAACGGGTGGGTGTTTCACCCTGCGGCGTGAACGCGTCGTGACCGACGGTGCCCGCCCGCCGTCCCGTGCCTGCCGCCGCTTGCGCCCCGTCGTCCGGGGCGCGGCCTGTGCTAAGGTGTCCTGGTTGCAGTTGTGGTACCCATGAAACCTATGTGCGCCTGACGGAATTCATCTCCCGCAGGCGCATTATTTGTTCTCCGGCATTCCCCGGATGGGCCCTCTGCCTACTGAAGGAGAATGTCATGGCACAGGGAACCGTGAAGTGGTTCAACGCCGAAAAGGGTTTCGGCTTCATCGAGCAGGACGGCGGCGGCCCCGACGTCTTCGCCCACTACTCGAACATCGCCACCCAGGGCTTCCGTGAGCTCCTGGAGGGCCAGCGGGTCACCTTCGACGTCACGCAGGGCCAGAAGGGCCCGCAGGCGGAGAACATCGTCCCCGCCTGATCGCCGGACGCGTACCTGCTCACCGGGGTCCGCACCGTCATGGTGCGGACCCCGGTTTGCGCTGCTCCAGGAAGGCAAATATCCGCATGTCCCGCAGGCCCCAGAAATCGAATCGGCGCGCGCCGTCGTCCGCACCGTCCGCATCGTCGCCGAGAGAATTCCGGCTGCCGGAAAGCACGACACCCGCACTTCCCGCCGTCGAGGACTTCGCCGCTCTCGACATGCCCGCGGGGCTGCTGAAGACCCTCACCGCGCAGGGGGTGACCACCCCCTTCCCCATCCAGGCCGCGACGCTGCCCAACTCGCTGGCCGGCCGTGACCTGCTGGGACGGGGCCGCACCGGCTCGGGCAAGACCCTCGCCTTCGGACTGGCGCTGCTCGCCCGTACGGCCGGACTGCGCGCGGAGCCCAAGGCGCCCCTCGCCCTCGTGCTGGTGCCCACCCGGGAACTCGCCCAGCAGGTGACGGACGCGCTGACCCCGTACGCGACGGCGGTGAACCTCCGCATGGCCACCGTGGTCGGCGGGCTGTCCATGACCAAGCAGGCCGCCACGCTCCGGCGCGGCGTCGAGGTGCTCGTGGCCACCCCCGGCAGGCTGAACGACCTGGTGGAGCACGGCGACTGCGTGCTCGGTAGCGTGGGCATCACGGTGCTGGACGAGGCCGACCAGATGACGGACATGGGCTTCCTGCCGCAGATCACCAGGCTGATCGAGCGTGTGCGGCCCGACGGGCAGCGGATGCTCTTCTCGGCCACCCTGGACGGCAACATCGACCGCTTGGTGCAGCGGTTCCTGACCGACCCCGTGGTGCACTCCGTGGACCCGTCCGCGGGGGCGGTGACCACGATGGAGCACCACGTGCTCCACGTCCTGGACGAGACCGACAAGAAGGCCGTCACCACGCGCATCGCGGCACGCGACGGCCGGGTCATCCTCTTCCTCGACACCAAACGGTCCGCCGACCGGCTCGCCAAGCGGCTGCTGGCCGTCGGTGTCCGCGCGGCGGCGCTGCACGGGGGCCGCTCCCAGCCGCAGCGCAACCGCACCCTGGAGCAGTTCAAGAACGGCCAGGTCACCGCGCTGGTCGCCACGAACGTCGCGGCCCGCGGCATACACATCGACGACCTCGACCTCGTCGTGAACGTCGATCCCCCCATGGACCACAAGGACTACGTCCACCGGGGCGGCCGCACGGCCCGCGCCGGCGGCTCCGGCAGCGTGGTCACGCTGGTCCTGCCCGACCAGAAGCGGGACGTGACCCGGCTCATGTCGGACGCGGGCATCCGCCCCCGGACGGCCCGCATCACCTCGAGCGACGCGCAACTGGCGACCATCACCGGCGCCCGTGAGCCGTCCGGCGTGGCCGTCACCATCGAGGTGCCCCAGCCGCCGGCCGCGCCGAAGGCGTCCCGCCAGAAGAACGGCACCGAGAACGGCGGGCGGCCCGCTCGCCGACGCCGCAGCGGCGGCGGAGCCGGGGCGGCGGCAGGTGCCGCCACCGGGACCGGTGCTCGCGGTGGCGCCCGCCGGGCGGACGCGCGCGGGACGACGGGTGCCGCAGGCAGTTCGGGCGGCCGGGGAGCCGACCGCCGGGGAGCGGCGGGCGCGGCTTCCGGTGCCGGTTCCGGTACGGGGACCCGCGGCTCCGGGCGGCGGCCGGTGGCCGGTACCGAGGGCCGGGGCGGCCGGAGCGGCCGCCGCAACCCCGCGGGCTGACCGGACGGGGGACGTACACGGGGCCCGGCACCGGACCGGCACCTGCTGCGGCACGGCGGTGCCGGGGCGCGTGCGGGGCCCGGTGCCGTTCGGCCTAACCTGGACGGCATGTCAGCGATCCGTCTCCTCGTCCTGGGCGCGGTCCGCCAGCACGGGCGGGCCCACGGCTACCAGGTGCGCAACGACCTGGAGTACTGGGGCGCGCACGAGTGGTCCAACGCCAAGCCCGGCTCGATCTACCACGCCCTGAAGCAGATGGCGAAGCAGGGACTGCTGCACGCCCACGAGGTCGCCCCGTCGACGGCGGGCGGCCCGCCCCGCACCGAGTACGAGATCACGGACACCGGGACCGAGGAGTTCCTGCGCCTCCTGCACGAGGCGCTGGTCGCCTACGACCAGAAGATGGACCTCCAGTCCGCGGCCATCGGCTTCATCGTCGACCTGCGCCGGGACGAGGCACTGGACCTGCTGAGGGAGCGGATCCGCAGGATCGGGGAGTGGCGGGCCGCCGTCACCGAGCACTACGTCCCCGAGGAGGGCCCCGGCCGGCTCGGCCACATCGGCGAGATCATGAACCTCTGGGTGCACACGGCCGACTCCGACGCCGCGTGGACCCGTGGGCTCGTCGAGCGGATCGAGGGCGGCGCCTACACCTTCGCCGGGGAGGGCGAGCCCTTCGTGGGCGTGCTCGCGCAGGGCGAGGAGAACCCGTACACGACGGGCGAACCGCATCCCGGGGACGAGCACTAGTCACATTTGACGAATGGATTCCGCGCCCGCTACTTTGCGCCGGTAGTCAAGTTTGACTAGTTGCCCAGTGGGGGGAGTGGCCCATGACCGACGCAGCCATCACCGTCGAGGGGGCGTACAAGAAGTACCGCGACAAACCGGCGCTGGACGGGCTCGACCTGCTGGTCGCGCGCGGCACCGTGCACGGGGTGCTCGGCCCCAACGGCGCGGGCAAGACGACCCTGGTCCGGATCCTGTCCACCCTGCTCCGGCTGGACCGCGGCCGCGTCGAGGTGGCCGGGTACGACGTGGTGACCGAGGCCCGGGAGGTGCGGTTCCGCATCGGCCTGCTCGGGCAGCACGCGGCCCTGGACGAGCAACTCGGCGGCCGCCAGAACCTGGAGATGTTCGCGCGCCTGCACCATCTCGGCGCCCGCCGGGCGCGCGAGCGCGCCGGCGAACTGCTCGGGCGCTTCGGCCTCGCGGACACCGGACGCAAGGCGGTCCGGCAGTACAGCGGCGGCATGCGGCGCCGCCTCGACCTCGCCGCGTCCCTCGTGACCGATCCCGAGGTGCTGTTCCTCGACGAGCCGACGACCGGACTCGACCCCCGGGGCCGCGCCGAGGTGTGGGCCTCGGTCCGTTCCCTGGCCGACGGCGGTACGACGGTCCTGCTCACCACCCAGTATCTGGAGGAGGCCGACCAGCTCGCCGACCGCATCTCGGTGGTCGACCGCGGCCGGGTGATCGCCGACGGCACCGCGGACGAACTCAAGGCCCGGACGGGCGGCGACCGCATCGACGTGGTCCTGCGCGACGCCGGCCGACTGGACGCGGCCAGGGCACTGCTGCCCGCGACCGGGGGCGAGGTGTCGGTGGACGTCGACCGGCGGCTGCTCAGCGCCCCGGTCACCGACCGCATGGCGGCGCTCGCCGGGGTCGTCCGCGCCCTGGAGTCGGCCGGCATCGAGGCGGAGGACATCGCCCTGCGCCGTCCGACGCTCGACGAGGTGTTCCTGCACCTCACCGGAGGGAAACACCCCACGAAGGAGGCCGTGTGAGCGCCATGTACACCACCCGGGGCCCGGTCCGGCCCGCGCGGGGATCCCACGTCCTGGCCGACTGCTGGACCATGACCCGCCGCGAACTCGCCCACTGGGCCCGGCAACCGGTCCAGGTGCTGGTCGGCCTCGTCTTCCCGGTGATGCTGCTGCTGATGTTCGGCTACCTCGTCGGCGGCGGCCGCGGCGTCACGGGCGACTACCTCGGCTACCTCGTCCCGGGCATGCTCGCGCTCACCATGGCCTTCGGTCTGGAGGGCACGATGCTCGCGGTCACCCAGGACCTCAACAAGGGCGTGATCGACCGTTTCCGGTCGATGCCGATGGCCAGCGGCGCGGTCCTGGTGGGCCGTTCCGCCGCCGACATGCTCCAGTCGGCGGCCGGCCTGGCCGCCCTGACCGGGGTCGGCCACGCGCTCGGCTGGCGCACGCACGGCGGGGCCGCCGCCTTCCTCGGCGCGTTCGGCCTCCTGCTGCTCTTCCGCTTCGCGATGCTGTGGATCGGCATCCACCTGGCGTTGGTCGCGGGGAAGCCGGAGCTGGTGCAGGCCGTGCAGATCCTGGTCTGGCCGGTGGGCTTCCTGTCCAACGCCTTCGCCACGCCCGACTCCATGCCCGGCTGGCTGGGCACGGCCGTCCAGTGGAACCCGATGTCCCGGACGGCGACGGCGGTACGCGACCTGTTCGGCGGTCCCGGTGGTGAATCCGGCCACGTCTGGGCCGCGGTGGCCTGGCCGCTGGCCCTGCTGGCGGTGTTCCTGCCGCTGGCGCTACGGAGGTTCGGGCGCCTGAGCGCGTAACAAGGGTGCCGCCCCCTCCTTACCGATCCTTTACCCGGACCCGGCCCGGTCCGCGGCGCGAAGGCATCGGATGCCCCGGGCAACCATCCGACGGGCAGTGGCAGTTACCCCTCCGACCTGGGACAACGTGCCCTGGAGCTGCCTGAGTTGCCCGCCGGGACGGGCGCGGTGCGGGCTTGATCGGTTGGTAATGCGCTGGTCAATCTTCCCGTCGTCCCCTGGACACCCCGTTTCGCAGGTCCATACCGTATGCAATCTCCAGTATGGAGAATCGCGCTGACCAGCTGAATGTCTGCCTCAACACTCCCTGAGCACGGCCGAACAGCCATGCCCGGGGCCGTACCACCGTGTCACCCGCCTGCGCGCTGTCACGTCCGGGTTGCCGCCCTGGACCTCAGTCGCCCGGACGACGTACCACCGGGCCCGGCCATGCCGGGCCGAGCCGCAGGGATGGTCCGCTCCACCCCTCCGCATGAAGAGAAAGGCCCAGGGGGCGCACGCCAGGTTCTTTTCACGCAAGGGAAGGCACCGATGTCAGCAACACCGCACGTGACTCCCGGCCAGTACCGGGAGGTCACCGACGCGAACGGCCGCGTCTACCGGGTCGGGGAGACCGACGCCTCCCTCCTCGGGAGGCCCAGGGCCTGGATGGTCTGGCTCCCCTGGATCGCGATGATGGGCGTCAGCGTCTACGAGTACGGCTACAGCTCCGCCGAGGCGGTGCTCGAGCACGCCCACGGATGGACCCTCACCGAGACGTTCTGGATCGCCAGCATCTGGGCGGTCTTCCAGGCGGGCGTCGCGTTCCCCGCGGGACGGCTGCGGGAGACCGGGGTCCTGCCGGCCAGGACGGCCATGCTCGCCGGAGCGGTCTTCTCCGGTCTGGGCTTCCTGGCGCTCTCGCACCTCGGCAACCCCTACGTGGTGATCGCCGGTTACTCGGTGCTGGGCGGTACGGGCGCCGGCCTGGTGTACGCCACCTGCATCAACATGGTCGGCAAGTGGTACCCCGACAACAAGGGCGCCCGTACCGGGTTCGTGAACGGCGGCTTCGCCTACGGAACCCTCCCGCTCATCTTCGTCTTCAACTACTGGTTCCACCCGTCCAACTACAAGATGGTCCTCGACCTGATCGCGCTGGGCATGGTGCTGGTCGTCGCCTTCTGCGGGATGTTCTTCCGCGACCCGCCGAAGAGCTGGTGGCCGCACGACGTGGACCCGCTGAACCGCGGTGTGACCGAGGACGCGAGGCGGGTCGCCAAGCGCCTGGCCAAGAACCCGCCCGCCAAGGGCCAGTTCACCCCGATGGAGGCGATCAGGACCGGGCAGCTGCCGCTGATGTGGTTCGCCCTGGTCTGTATCGGCGGCGTGTCGCTCTTCGGCATCAACTTCCAGGTCCCGTTCGCCAAGAGCCTGGGCTTCGGCCCGCTGGTCGCGGCCTCCTCGGCGGGTGTGCTCGCCGTGGTCAACGGTGTCGGCCGGGCGATCGTGGGCTGGTTGTCGGACTACCTGGGGCGGCGTCAGACGCTCGGTCTGGTCCTGGTGGTGGCGGGACTGGCGCAGTTCGGCGTGCTGTGGTCGGGCCAGGCGCACAACGAACCCCTGTTCCTGTTCTTCGCGTTCCTCAACGGTTTCGGCGGCGGGGCGTTCTACCCGCTGTTCGCCGCGCTCACTCCGGACTACTTCGGGGAGAACAACAACGCGCAGAACTACGGGCTGGTCTACAGCGCCAAGCTGGTCGGCGGCGTCGGCGGCGGTGGTGTGGCCGCCGGGGTGGTCGCGGCCTGGGGCTACACCGGCGCGTACTGCCTGGCCGGGGGCATCGCCTTCCTCTCCGCGCTGATCACGGTGTTCCTGCGGCAGCCCGGCGCCCCCCGCCGCAGCGGCGACGGGAGCCCCGTGGCCCCGGTGGGCGGCCTCACCGCCGCCCCTGCCGAGGCGACCACCTGACGGTTGCGGTACCGGGGCTCCGCGAGGAGCCCCCCATCGAACGTGCGCGGGCGTAGGAGCCCGGCCCGGGACGGCGGCAGTTCCGCACCGGGTGCCCGCGTCACGGAGGCGGGGCCGGCCGGTGGGGTGCGCTCCCTGCTCCGCCCGGCCCCGCCCGTCCCTCCCGTGCTCCC